>JBMTAX010000150.1:0-7049 GCA_049429145.1 Myxococcota bacterium | reverse complement strand
GGCCTGGCGCGCGCGCAGGCGCAGGGAGAAGGCGCGGCGGCACACCGACGGCGCTGGCACGAACCACGACAGCAGACCTGCGAGAGTTCCACCGTACGCGTTACACCGTCGACAACGCGTTCCTCGTCGTCGTGGGCGACACCACAAGGGCGGAAGTCGAGGCGCTGCTGGGCAAGCACCTCGCAGCCTTCCCCAGGCGTCCTGCAGGGTTCCGGGCGCCCACCTGGAAAGAGCCATCCCCTCGCGCAGCAGCACCCGAGATTGTGCTCGTCGACCGGCCGGGCGCCGCCCAATCGGTGGTGGCCGCAGTGGCGCCTGCGCCTCTGACACTCGTCCCCCTCGACGGACCGACGGAGGCGATGAACACGCTGCTGGGCGGCTCGTTCATGTCTCGGCTCAACCAGAACCTACGCGAGGACAAGCAATATGCGTACGGGGCGAGATCGGCCTTCGACCTGCGCCCGGGGGCAAACGTCTTTGTGGCGTCGACCTCTGTCGCCACCCCCGTCACTGCACCAGGGCTCGTCGAGGTGCGCCGGGAACTCGAGCGCATTCGCACGTACATCGAGGACAACGAGTCGCAACGGGCGGCAGGCTATCGGGCCCTCACCTTCCCGGCGGCATTCGAGACAGGGGGGGCCGTGGCGAGCCGTTGGGCTTGGGCTCACCTGCGCGGGGTCAGTGATGCTTCTGTGACTTCGTTCCCCGAACGGGTTTTATCGACGACACCGCGCTCGATGCTCGACGCTGCGCGCAAGAACCTCGCGCTGCAAGGGCTGCGCTTCGTTGTCGTCGGTGACGGTGCGGCCATTGGCGATGAGCTTCGCAAGCTGCATCTCGGCGACGTTCGTGAGCTTCACCCTGACGTTCTCCTCCCTCCGGCGCCACCGGCACCGTCCGCGACACGCCGCTGAAAAAAACGCCCTCGACCCCTTCGTGTCTCAGCCGTTTCTGACGTCCACCGCCTGCGCCTGCAGCATCGGCACGAGGAAGTTGTCGGCTGCATTGGAGAGGGCGCCTATGGCCTCCTCGAACTGCGAATAGCTGAAGCCCTCGGACGGCAGCTCGACGGTCAAGAACGCATCGTCATCCCCATCGAGGCCAAATTTCACCAGGTGGGCAGAGAGATTTGCAGACGCCATCGCCCGGAGGGTGACCACTCCCCAGCCCGACTCTGGGGGCCGCAGGTACGGGTTGATGGAAAAAATGACCCAGTGCCCGGTGGAGCGCACGAGGGCTGTGAAATTGCTGTTCTTGCCGCGGAAGCCCGTGCGAAGGGTACGCTCGTCGACGGCATCACAGCTCCACCCGTAACGGGCGAAATATTGCTCGAGGCGCTCCCGCGGGATTTCCTCATTCATCCTGGCCCCCTTCGGTGGCGGTCGACGCAACGACAGCGTCGAAGGCGGGGCGCCACTGGTCGGCGTAGTGGGAAAGCGCGGTCAGGGAATCGGCAAAGTGGCTGTAGGCGAAACCCTCGCGTGGGAGTTCCACCATCAATACAACGTCCCCGTCTTGATCGAGGGCAAACTTGGCGAGGTTCAGATCGTGGTTCGCTCTCAGCATCAACCGATGCACCACCTGGGCAACACCGTCGACCACCGGTCTTTCGACGTAGGGGCTTATGGCGAAGTACACCCAATCTTCGGAGAGATTGACCCAGATCTCGTACTGCCCCGACTCCCCGACGAAACCCGTCCGGAAATGCCCTTCGCCCGGGCGGTCGAATTGCCACCCGTAGGTGCGGAAGAACGATTCTATGTCCTCTGCGTCGAGCTGCATGGCGCCTCAGGGACCAGTGTATCCCAAGCCGGGCCGGTCGACCCCCCTAAGGGGTACACGCGGTCTCCTCACACCAGTGACAGATCACCCGTGGCGGGCTCGCACGGGGAGCAGTCGTTTGTTATAGCGCCCGCACGTCTGGGAGTTGCATGCTCGCGCGCTATTTCGCCCCACTGCTCGTCGCCATCTTCCTCGCGGAGTCTGCTGTGGCCGCGGGGTCTGTGTGCGCTCCTTTCGACGTGTTGGCAGGGGAAAAGGCGACGGAAGTCGAGGTCACCGAAGAGCTCATCCTCCCTTGCGCCGCCATCGAGGGCGACCTCCTCGGCCAGTTCTGTGTCGAAGCGTCGTTCTACCTGCTCACCGATAGGGGAACGGCGTTGTGCCAAGTGACCCTGCCTGCCCTCTATGTCGCGCTGGAAGCGGTCGACGAATGGCGTGACGGGGCGTCCCCCCGCGGTGCCACGGTCCCGTCGTCTGTAGGTCCCGTGGCCGCGCTCCCGGATCGGTGGAGGCCCCCACGCGGCCCGCTCGTTCTGACACGAAGCGTCCTTCTGCCCTGCTACAGCGGCCGTGCCTGTCAACAGCCGCTCGACCCGCCGGAGGTCCCTGGGTAGAGACCTGCGGCGTCCCAGGTTGCGCCGCGCCTTATTTCTGCATTAGCTCCGTTCCCGAACCCATTGCCCGGTCAACCGGGCCCCCCGCTGGAGCGGTCGTCATCGCCCCCTCCGGCTTATTGGAGTGCTCCGTGATGAAGAAGTCCGTAGTTGTCCTCGCTGCCACTGGTCTATTCGCCCTTGGCTGCCAGCCCCCGCCCGCCGGTGACTCGAAGGAGCTCGTCGAGCGGATCGAGAAGCTTGAGAAGAAGGTCGAGGCCCTCGAGAAGCGTCCCGCCGCCGCTCCGAACCGCCGGCAAGAGCCGCCCCCGCAGACTGCAGCGTACAAGATTCCCGTGGGCGACAGCGCCGTCCTCGGCAAGAAAGACGCTCCCGTCAATGTCACGATCTTCACCGACTACCAGTGCCCCTTCTGTGCACGCGTCGACCCCATGCTCCACGACATCGTCAAGGACGCAGAGCTGAAGGAGAAGGTCAACGTCGTCTTCAAGCACTTCCCCCTCAGCTTCCACAAGGACGCCAAGCCCGCGTCGAAGGCTGCGCTCGCCGCCAAAGAGCAGGGTGACGATTTCTTCTGGAAGATGTCGGAGAAGCTCTACGCCAACCAGCGCGAGCTCACCGCTGAGAACTTCAGCAAGTGGGCGGGCGAGATCGGCCTCAACGTCGGCAAGTTCGAAGCTGACCTCAAGAGCAACGACGCGCGTTACGACGCCATGATCGACGCTGACATGAAGCTCGGCACCTCCGAGGCCCGCGTTCGCGGCACCCCGTCGATCTTCGTGAACGGCTGGGAGCTTCGCCAGCGCTCGGTCGACGGCGTGAAGCAGCTCATCAAGGAGAAGAGCCTCATCTGAGCCTCATCTGAGCCGCCATGGGATGGTGTCGTAGCCGTCCCTACTCGACGTGAAAACGCCCGCCACTCCGGCGGGCGTTTTTGCGTGAAGGAGAGTCCTCTGCCGCGCCCCGACGAGCTGAAACGTCAAGTCGATGTGCACAGCCGCCTCAGGGGTTGCGTTAGAGTTTGGGCATGTGGTTCGCGCTGTTCGTCACAGGCCTCACAGGACTCGTCTCGCTGCCCTTCGTCCACGAGCTGGGGCACGGCATGGGCGCGCTTGTCGTAGGGGCGCGCCGCATCCGTCTAGGCCGACGCGGCCTCGACCTGTGTGTCATCGCCCTCCTGCCAACGCAGCAATGGCGTCGACGTGTGTTTGTCGCATCGGGCCCCCTGGCGAACCTGGTGTTCGCTGCACTGATGTACGTCGCATCGAGCGAGGAAGCCGCGGCGGAAGCGGTGTCGCGCTCCTTCCGGCTACTTGCAGGGCTCCACTGCCTCTACGCCGGGGTACAGCTGCTGCCCCTGCGTGGCTACGATGGCGGTGCGCTCTGGCGACGAGACCAGCGCGACCAAGGGCACCCATGAACCCCGCTCGACGAAGTGCCCTTCCCGAGAAGGAGCGCGAGCGGTACCGTGCCGCGTCGGAGGGTAAACCGTGGAGCAGCAGGTCGACAGCCTAGACAGCGACGACCTTGTCGCGGTGCTGCGGGGCGATGACCTGTCCTGCGCAGCCTTCTTACGGCTGCTGCGTCACCCCGCCGACATCGTCGAGGCGATGCGCGAGCTCGAGGCAGATGAGTGGCCGCGGGTGTTGCGCCTGCTCGATGGCGACGAGACGCGGGCCGAGGTCGTCTCCCTCCTCGAGGACGGCGAAACCGAAGAGCTCGTCGAGCACCTCGGAACTGAGGACTTTGGCGCCTTGCTGCGCCAGATGGACTCTGACGACGCAGCCGACTTCCTCGCCGAGCTCGGCCCCGAGGAACAGCGTGCCGCCCTTTTTTCGCTCGATGCCGATGAGCGCAAAGACGTCGAGACGTTGCTGCGTTTTCCTGACGACTCTGCCGGCGGCATCATGCAGGTGGAGCGAGCTGAAGTCTCCGACTCCGCCACCATTAATCAAGCCATCGAGATGGTGCGGGCACTGGTCAACGACGGCATCGAGATCCACCGGGTCTATGTCTCGGACCAAGAGCGGCGCCTCATCGGCTCCGTCGATTTGGTCGACCTCCTGCTCCACCATGGCGACGAGCCCATCGCGAAATACATCGAGCCTTTGGTCGCGCGGGTCACGCCACTGCTCGACCAAGAGGAGGTGGCCGCCCTCTTCCGCAAATACGACCTCGTCACGCTGCCGGTTGTAGATGACGATGGGCGCATGATCGGCCGCATCGTGCATGACGACATCGTCGATGTGCTGCATGAAGAGGCGGAGGAAGACGTCTTGCGCCTCGCCGGTACCGACGCCGAAGAGCTGCTGTATCGCGATCGCGCATTGCCCATCGCAAAGGTTCGGTTGCCATGGCTTGCGGTGAACTTGCTGGGTTCTCTGCTGAGCGCTGCGCTGCTGTCGCTGTACGAGCCTGTGCTTGAGCAGGTGATCATCATCGCGGTGTTCGTCCCTGTCATCACTGCGATGGGAGGCAACGTCGGTACGCAGTCAGCCACCATCCTCACCCGAGGCTTTGCCACTGGTCGACTCGATCTCAGCGACGTGCCTCGTCTTGCCTTAAAGGAGCTGCGAGTCGGACTCATCATGGGGTGCCTGTGCGGCTTCGCCGTGGGAACCATTGCAGCTGTGTTTTTTGATGCGGGCAGAGGCTATCTCGGTGTCGTCGTGGGCCTAGCCATGGTGTCCGCGATGACAGCAGCGGCTGTGGTGGGCGCCCTTGCCCCGGCTGCCTTGAAGCGACTCGACATCGACCCGGCGATCGCCAGTGGTCCCTTTGTGACGACGGCAAACGACATCGTCGGCATCGTCATTTACATGTCGACAGCGTTGCTCTTTCTCGAGCAACTCAAATCTGTCGGGGTCAACTCATGAGCGAGCGGCCCAGCGTGCAGGTCTTCGCTGACGGCTCATGCCTCGGCAACCCAGGTCCAGGGGGCTGGGCAGCCCTCCTCGTCACGAGACGGCGGGGGGAGCGACGAGAAAAGGAGCTCGCCGGTGCGGCCACGCACACCACCAATAACCAAATGGAGCTCACCGCGGTCATCGAAGGATTGCGAGCGCTGAAGGTGCCCTGCCTCGTCGAGGTCGTCACCGACAGCAACTATGTCGTCAAGGGCATGCGCGAGTGGGTGCAGGGCTGGATTGCCCGCGGCTGGAAGACGAGCCAGCGAAAGCCCGTAGAGAACCAGGAGCTGTGGCGTGCACTCCTCGAGGCTGCGGCGCTGCACGACGTGACGTGGACCTGGGTGAAGGGGCATGCGGGGCACGCGGAAAACGAGCGGGTCGACGAGCTCGCGCGCCGGGAGGCCTTGCGCGTGCAGGCTGAGCGACGCTCATGACCTTGTTGGCAGGGGTAGGTCTCGGCGCTTCCGGGCCGCTGGGCCCACGGTTTTTGCGGCAAGCATGGACGGCGCTCGCATCCCGCCGCGAGGTGACCCTCCTGGCACTGAGTCCTCTGTACTGGAGCGCTCCGTGGGGCGGCGGCACAGAAGCCCCGTTCGCGAACGGAGCCGTCGTACTCTCTTCGCCGCTGACGCCACGGGGGTTGCTCGCCTTGCTGCAACAGGTGGAGCGTCACCATGGACGCGTGCGCGGAAAACGCTACGGTGGTCGCAGCCTCGATCTCGACCTCTTATGTGTCGCGGGGGTAACGATGACGACGACCGAGTTGTCACTGCCACACCCTCGATTGCTCGAGCGGCCATTCGCCCTCTTGCCGCTCTTGGACGCGTGGGGTCGCGCCGGGCAGCCCGTGCCAGCCGCGTGGTCTCTCGCGGCGAGGCGTCTTTCGCGACGCGGCCTGAGCCTCCTCGAAGACCCGGGTGCGGGAGGCGAGGAGTTGAAGCACCAAGTGACTGGCCCTCGACAGCACGCAGTGACAAGCTAACGAAGCGGAGCGCGCGTTCGTGCCCGCGGGTCTGTGCTTCGGCGTAGGGGCGGAGTGTGGGGTCGTGCGGATGACTGCGTGGGTTGCGCGAGGTGTTTGCGTCGTCGTGCTCGGGCTGGTTTTCGGCAGCGGTCCGGCTTGCTCGCTGCCGTCAAGGCCACAGCCAACGGAACATCACCTCGAAGAAAGAGCGGGGATGCCCGCGGCCCGCGGCCTCGTCCCCCTCACGGCAGACAAGCCTGTCCCAGTGCGACTACACATCAGTGATGCCATTTATGCGTTCTACGTCCTGCCCGGGCCTCGACTCGCTGCATGGGCGTCGCAGAATGGGGCACAGCTCGACGTCGAGCGCGGTGCCATCGTGCGACCAGGTGCACCACCGATCGTATTGGCCAATGCCCGCGACCTTGCGCGCCTCTTGCCGGGTCCGCAGAACGCGTGGCTGTTTTCCGCAAGTCTCGACACCTGGGTGCCCCTGAACGCTGATCTCGTCTCACCGACACCGATTCCACGGGAAAGTATCGCGGACCTGGAGCCGGGCCTGCCCTGGCATACGTTACGGCTCGAACTCGACGAAGACGGCGCAGGCGTACTCGTCGACGTCAATGTGGGAGGGGCCTATTGGCGATATTTGACCAACGACCTCGACAGCACGGGTCCTGTTCGCTTCCTGTTCGATGCCTCCCCTTCGGCCATCGGCAGCGATGATCGTCGCGCTCGAATGCGGGAAGCCGTCCTGCGCACGCTGGCTGCCCTCCCTCC
>JBMTAX010000149.1:0-7030 GCA_049429145.1 Myxococcota bacterium | reverse complement strand
TTGGCTCCGGGGGACGCAACAGTATCGGGGTGAGGGGAACATTCCTCAAGGAGCGATTCACGGAAGGATGCCAGCTGCTCTCCCAATGCGTGACGGAGCCCGCGTTCGCACCGGAGGAGATCGAACGAACCCGTACGCTTGTCCTCGAGGAGCTCCGCGCTCGTGCAGACAACCCTGCCGGGCTCGCGTTTGATCTCTTCAACAAATGCCTGTGGGACCAACATCCTTACCGCCTCGACGTGCTCGGTAACAGAGAGAGCCTGATGGGTGCGACACCCGATCGGCTGCGCAAATTCTGCGACGGAATGTTGACCGCCGACGGCGCCGTCATCAGCGTCGTGGGTGCCATCGAAGTCGAGCGTACCCTCGACCTCCTCGAGGAAATGGCCGCTGGTCTGGGACGGAGCGAAGCGCTTCGCGCACCACCGGGAGATGAACTTCCCCTCGCTGCGCCTCGAACAGCACGCCTGGTGCGCGATCGGGCGCAAGCCCACATCGTCCTTGGCTACCGCGGCCTGTCCCTGAACGACCCCGACCGTCATGCCCTCGAGTTGCTCTGTTCTGTCCTGTCTGGCCAAGGCGGGCGCCTCTTCCTCGAGCTTCGCGATCGGCAATCGCTCTGTTACACAGTCAACGCATTCTCCGTGGAGGGCATCGAGCCGGGAAGCTTCACGGTCTACATGGGCACAAGCCCCGAAAAAGTTCCACAAGCAATCGAGGGCATCGACCGGATGCTAGCCGCCCTGTGTGACGAGGGCATCACGGCTGCGGAGCTCGCTCGAGCGCAACGGTATCTTGTGGGGACCCATGACATCGGGTTGCAGCGGCTCGGAGCTCGCGCCGCGACGACGGCGTTGAATGAGCTTTATGGGCTCGGCTGGGACGCACACCTCGGGTACGCCGGCCGCGTCGAAGCGGTCACTCTCGACGACATCCGCCGTGTCGCTCAGCGTCTCATCGACCCGCGGGGGCGTGTCCTCGCCCTGGTCGGCCCCGACAACACGCCCGGTCCTGAAGCAGACTGGCGACTGGAGCCAGAAGTCATGCAGTAGCGGGGTACCGTCGACGACACCCTGTCCGCGAGCTCGCCACTGGGTGCAGACTCCTGTTTCACAAAGGAAACAGGAATTATGCTTCGGCGCGCTGTAAGCCGGCGAGCATGGCATCGATTCCTGCAGGGTCCACTCGACGACGGGTGGGCGCGACCGCACGCTTTGGCGGGGCCGCTGCCTCGGAAGGGAACGAGGCCTCTCGTGCCGCACTGAGCGTCACCTGCAAATTTTCGATGACAGCGGTAATGATCCGCAAATCCACGCCGCGCCCACGCTCCATGTACGCCTCGAAAAGCGCATTGTCGCAAAGGGTATTGATGACACGTGGGATGCCCTGGCTCTGCTCGTGGATTAATTCGATGGCTTCAGCAGAGAACAGCATGCGTTGTGCACCAGCCAGACGCAGCCTGTGCTTGATGTATGCACGAGTGGCGTCGCTGTTGAAGGAAGTAAGGCGCACGCGAACCGCGACACGTTGGGCAAGTGGGGGGTCGAGCAAAAGCGTTTTCTCGATATCAGGGAGTCCGAAGAAGACGAAGTTGATCAGCTTGCGCTCGGGCACCTCCAGATTCAAAAGTCCGCGAAACTCTTCCATCAACTCTCGCGTTTGCAACATCTGTGCTTCATCGATGAGGACGACAGCCTTCCGTCCTTCCTCGTAAATCTGCACAAGGCGCCGGTAGAGTTGCCCGAGGAGAACGAGCTTTTCCGACGACGGATCCTTCACGCCGACCTGCAGGGCGATGCGCCGCAACAACCAACTGGGCGTGACTCCAGAATGAACCATCACGAGCAACGATGCGACGTACCGTTCCTCGGGCAGGGCGTCGAGCATCCGCCTCGCGAGTGTCGTCTTCCCCGCGCCAATCTGGCCAACGAGGACAGCCAAGCCCTTCATGGACTGCACGGCGTAGGTGAGACGAGTCAGCGCCTCGGCGTGCTGAGCGCTGTTGTAATAAAAGCGGTTCACAGGAGCGTTGGAGAATGGCTCCTGGGACATCTCGAAGAACTCTACATAGCTCATGGGCCGCCCTCGCCTGCTCTCGCCCCCAACACAGGTGGCCTCCTCCGTCCGAATGGCAGTGTACCCCGCGGAAGGAGCGAAATCGATCCGCCCACACTCCCATAGCGCTCGTCACCTAGGGCGATGTGCCCCGTGCGTTCTTGCAGGACTAGAGGTAGTCGACGTTCTTGCGGGAACCCGTGCCACCATTCTCGTCGCCGCCGGAGAACTCAAGGTCGGCGGGTGCAGCCGCAGAGCCTGCGACTTTGGCACGGACGCGGTCGATGCGGGTCTTCAGGTCCCGAACCTGCGCTCCTTGGGCAGCGGCCGCCTCGTACGCCACGAGCGCCTCCCGCAGGTCGCCGAGTCCTTCAAAACATACACCGCGTTCGTAGTGGGCGACGGCACGCTGCGGGACAGTCGTCACATCGCTGCGCAGCACCTCGTCGAAGACCTGCAGCGCCTCCTGGTGACGGGCCTGGTCGAGCAAAATAAGGCCAATGACGTGGGACGCATCAGCGTACAGCTTCGGAGAAGCCGAGGCGAGGCGAAGCTCTGTGACGGCGTCGTTGAGCAAGCCCATCTCTCGGTAGGCAATGCCCAAGTTGTAATGGGTCTCTGCGTCATCGTCAGCGATGGTATCTTTCACCCCACGCTTGAATGCGCCGAGCACCTCGAGGGCAGAGACCTGTTCCGTTGGGTCGGCGGGGAACGGTAGGTCATCCTCGATGTCGCCGATCTCAGCCGCCACTTCACCAATGATTTTCTCAGCCCAAGGCGCAGGAGGCTCGGGGTCGCCGTTGTCCAATGCTTGTGCCCGCGCCAACATCCATCGCACGCGAGGACTATCGGGATGCTCGTCGAGCACCTCGTCAAGGATCTCACGCGCTTCGTCGACAAGCCCCTGCCGCAGGAAAAACTCGGCTTCGCCGACCTCTGCCGCGAAGAACTGCATCACGGGGTCATCTTCGAACCCGTGGCCCGCGGCCGCCATATCACCAGCTTCGAGAACGGGCCGTGCCCCCTTGCGCTCCGACGTCGTGGGTGAGTTACGGGCAGCCGAGGCCGTAGCGGCGGGGGCGGCCTCGACGGCGATGGCGTCGAGGTCAGTCACTTGAGGAGCCGGAGAAACAGACGGTGACAGCGTGGTTGGAGAAGCCGCGGCCTGAGTAGTGGCGGTCGACGATACGCTCAAGTTGAGGGCGGCGATCTCAGCAGGGCTCAGAGACATCACCCTCGTGGCGGCGTACGCGCCATCCTCAGACTCCGGCATCATGGGGACGCTGGCGAGGGACAACGGGTCGACGAGTCCCTGCATCGACACCGCGCTGTCGATGAGTGGGTGTGTGGCGGTGGCGTCAAGGGCGGCAGCGTCGGAGACCCCCGTATCGAAGCCCGGCGGAGGACTGCTCACCGACAGGGATGGAGCGGTTGATGGAGGCGACAAAGCGAGTGCGGCCTCGTTTGCTGGGTGGTCCGGCTCGGCAGCACTATCTTCGTCGATTAAGTAGAGGTCAGCATCGTCAGGCAGGGCACCGCCCTCGTCTGCTGACAACAACACCTCGTCATCAGCAGGAAGCGCCGGCCCCATTGACGATGGTCCTGCCACGTCGAGAGCTTCGTCGGGCGGGAGGCCCTCTTCACTGAAGTCGAGGGGCTCGTCATCGAGCGCAGGGTCGACGATGAACTCGTCGTCGTCGTCAGCCTGATCTGCTTGCGCATGCAGAGACGGCTTGGGCGGAGAGGCAGGAGGTGCGGCGAGCAGCGCCTCTACCTCGGCGCGCCACGTGTGCACGCGGGGATCTCTCAGCGCCTCCCCGAGTCGAACACAGTTGCGGAGGGCCTCTACCTGCCCGCCCCAGTTCTTCGCCGCTTGGTAGACGGTGCGAAGCCGATCGTGGGCTTCCAGATGGTCGGCGTCGAGAGCGAGGATCTTCTGCAGATGCTCGACGGCTTTGTCCCGCAAGCCGTATTTCACGTAGACGTCGGTCTCCGTCATCAACCTCGCGATTTGGTCGCGCGTAGGATCGACCGCCGGTCTTGGGGTCGCTTGCGCAGCGGGGACGTGGGCGGCGGGCGCGGCACCGCCGCCTTGCAGTGCACGAGCGGCTTCACCATCGCCAGCGTCGAGTTCGAGCACCTTGCGCCATAGCCGCCGAGCCTCTTCGAGGCCCCCCTCGGCCTCGTGGATACGCGCCGCCTCTTTGTACACCGAGATGGTCTTGGGAAGCTGGCCCATCTCGGAAAAGGCTTGCGCGATGAGCAGCAGCGTCTCGACGTTGCGCGGGTCGGCCTTGAAGCAGACTTGAAGCTTCCCCAGCGCCAGCTTTGGCTCTTTGCGCTTCAGGTACGTGTCGGCCAACTGACGCGTGATGTCGAGCGCGGCGGGGTCGAAGAAGATGAGGCGCTCCGCGACCCGGACAAAATCGTCGACGCGCTCTTGCTCCACGAGATAGGCGGCGGCGCTGCGGAACTCCGTTACGGCCTCGGCGGTCTGCCCTTGCTGTGCAAACAGCTCCGCGAGCTTGATGCGGCTCGGGAGGTTGTCGGGGTCAAGGTCCACCATTCGCTTGAGAACACTCAAGGTCTCTAGGTGGCGCCCTGCTTGCTCGTAGAAGACGGCAACTTGCTGAAAGTGTTGCAAGCTGTCGGAGATGAGTCCGAGCTGCTGATACATTTCCGCAAGCTTGAGATGGACTTCGGGCAGCTGACCGTCGACGCGCAGCATCTGCTTGAAGACGGCTACTGCCTTCAAATAGAAGCCCTGCTCCGAGTAGATGGTAGCGACGCGCTCGTAGCGCTTAATCGCCTCCGCAGGCTGGCCCATTTTGACGTAGGTGTCGCCGATCTTCAGAATGGTGCGGACGTCTTTGGGGTCGTCGTCCACCAACCGCTGGAACTCTGCGACGGCCTTGTCGTACTTGCCCCCTTGGAGCAGCTTGATGGCCGACGCCAGCACTTTGTCGCGATTGATGGCCAACGCCTGGCTCCCACTCTGACGATGCGCGAGGACGTCCTTCGCCCTGGAGCTACCTTACCCGATCATCAACGGTACCGAGAACTTCTCCTGAAAAACGGCAAGCGCCGACCCACGCTTCCCCTCGTCGTCAGCTGACGGGGACCATAGGGAGGGATGAGATGCAGGGTCAAATTTTCCTCAGCCGGACCCGACTTACGGCTGTCCAAGACAAGGTGAGCCTCGGGTAGGCCACCCTCCGGTGCCTCCACAACCGACCTCCACAGCGACGGTCTCCGGCGAGGACGCTACAGCGTCGAACGCGAGATTCGAGCTATGCTCACCGAGAGGGAGCGTGACAGATGTCGATGACCAAGCAACTGGCCGCGTGGGTGATCGCGCTTGCCGTCGTCGGGGGGGCACCTGGGCGCGCGGCGCGGACCCTCGAGGAGCCCCCGGGCATCGAGCCACGGCTACGGAAGGTGCCGCAGCGACAACGGGATACACATCTCACTGCCGTAGGCCTCGCCGAAACCTGCGGTCGGGGGGTGCAGAACACCCGGGAACTCGTGGGCCTTACATGCCGGCTCGCCATCTTGGCTGCGGCAGAACGTTCTCGCCCGCTCACCACGAAGGGGGGAGTGCGAGAGCGGCTCGAGGCGGCCCGGCTAGGCGCTAAGAGCGCAAGAGCCATCGAATCCTACGCGCCACTGCATGCGCCGCCCAGTTACACAACCCATCGCTGGGAGGCCCACCGACACGCGTGTTCCCTCATGATCGATTTTTGGGATGCGCTGCGTACCGCACGTCGTTCGGGACTACCTGCGGTGAGGGATGCCGCGGAGCGTGCTCTGCAAGAGGTCATCGTCGACGAGAAGCATCTCCCAGCGGCGGCCTGTACCTGTGCGTCTCAGACGGTGGGCTTTGCGGTGGAGGCTGGTGTGACCGCGGAGACCAGCGCGCAGCTGCAGTCGGTGCTGACCTCCCGAGGCTGTTTCCTCGACGAAGAGCAGGTGCGCAGCGAACGCCCGGCGCCGTCAGGGGAGCCCCAGCCTCCGCTGCCGCCGCGTGCATCCGACGATTCTCCGACGGAGAAGCTGCTCACCTATGCACGCACGCGCGAGGTAAGCATGGCTCGCTGCCTCGACAAACACCTCCCTCGTGGCATTCTCGACGACCGGGACGGTCTGGAATCATGCGTCTGTGGCGAGCTCACAAGGTGGAGCTTCCCAAAGGAACGCGGGCGCCCCGACGTGAGTTTCCAGCTGCCCCTCATCGACGAACGGCTCGCGGTAACCGCCCAGGTGGAAGCTAACGGAAAAGTGAAATCATGCGGTCCCCTCTTGGGACCGATGGTGCGTTGATTGACCACGAGTGACTCCGCCGCCAAGAACAGCCGAGAAGGCACACCGACCTCATCGGGGGTAATCCCATGGGCAGTGGCAGGGGTCATCGCCGTGCGTCTTGTCATCGCACAACACGCGCCCTCCCCCGTGGATGCCGCGCTCCTCCTCACCTTCGCCGCGTTGGCCCTGCTGCTATTTTACCGGGAACGCGCCGTCTTCCAGAATGCGCCTCTCCCGTCTCTATTCTTCGTCGCCGTGGTATTGGTCACGTCGACGATCGCCTCACGCCATCCACTGATCTCGCTGCTCGGTATGAGCGCTCCGCTAGGTGCACTCATGGGTTTTTTGTCGGTAGCTGGTGCAGGGGCAGCCGGGCAGCGTGGTGGACTCGTGGGCCTACTGACTGGCACCTCGGTCTGCTCGCTCGTGGCGATCGTGCAGCGCTTTTATGTATGGCCCGATGCCCTTCAGCGTCGTGACGAGCTCAGCCTGGATGCCTCGGTCATCGAGGTACTTTCTCGGGGGCGGCCGCTTGGGCTCTCTCTGTCACCTGACCTGATGGGTGGCCTGGCCCTCATAGGAATCGCCGCTGGGCTGGCCCTTCTTGCGGAGAGGTCCCGACAGGTGCGGGCGATCCTGCTCTGTCTCGTCGTCATCAATGGTACGGCGCTGG
>JBMTAX010000148.1:0-7080 GCA_049429145.1 Myxococcota bacterium | reverse complement strand
GACGTAGCTTGACGAGCAGCCGGTTCCTGCGTGTGAACAGCGACCCAGGTCTTGCGCTCAGGCGACCTCGGCCGATGAGGCGCTGTGAAATGTGGCGCGCGCCACGTCGCAGACCCTCGCCTGCAAAGACCCACAGCAAGGTACCTGACAATGCGCCCGCAGTGGCGATTAGCATGCCCACGAGTGGCGGATGAAACGCCAAGGCCAAGGCGACACCGACCATGTATTTGGCATGGCTCACGGCGAAGATGGTCACGCCAAGTGCCGGGCTTGCGGAGTCCATGCTGTGCGTGTGCCCACCTCGCCGCGGCTCGATGTCCTCTCGTGGGCTCGACCGTCGAGCACCCTCCGAGGTGCTGCACGTCGCGGGTGCACAGCAGGGACCAGGATAGCACCGAGCGCGACTGCGGGCGGAATGCACGTGGCAGACCCGGCTTTGACCACGCGCTGCACCCGCGTAAGGTCGCGACCATTATGGTTACCTCGTCGGCACACCTCGTCAAAAGAGCCTTCGCCGGTCCCTGGAGCCGCAGCCGTCACGGCGCTTCCGCCGCGACGGCGCTGGTCCTTTTCCTTACGACGCTGAGCGCTGGCGCCGGCGAGCCCCATTCGGTGGCCACTGCTTCCGATGGCGCCGCGCCGGCCGCGGTACTGGCGGGCGAAATCGTCGTTGACCGTGTCGACGCGCCGGGCGACCCCGTCCCGACCTTCCGTGCCCGCGCGGTCGTCGACGCGCCACCCGCCGTGGTGTGGGACCTCGTCTCGCACTGCGCTGGGTATGCGACCCTTATGCCGCGAATCATTTCTTCACAGGAGCGTAAGCGCATAGGTGACCTCGTGGAGTGCGAGGTCACGGTGGAGTTGCCCTTTCCGCTTCCGAATCTCACGTCGGTGACCACGGCGACGCACCGAGAAGGCTCTACGAAAGGTCGCTATTCGCGCACCTGGACTTTGGTCAGCGGCGATTACGAAGTGAATGAGGGGGCTTGGATCATTGAGCCGGTAGATGGCGGCAAGCGCTCACTCGCGACGTACCGGGTGCGCGCCAAGCCGAACCTTCCGGTCCCAGCGAGCCTCGCTAGCCTGTTCCAGCAAGGACCTCTCGTGGAGTCCATGCGCGCCGTCCGTCGTGCGGCATCGCAACACCCGCGCCCCTCCTCTGCCGACGGCACTTCCCCACCGAACCAGCCTCCATGAGGTCTGCGTGACGTCGGGCGCATCATGAATAAGTGGCACGCCCGCCAACACGGGCTCAGGCCCGCCATCGGGCGACCGCCCTTCGCACGACGCTCTCTATGCCCACGGCGACAGCGCCCACCGCGAGGCCCGCCACGAGCGATAGACCAAGCGACGCCAATGTACGCAGACCCACCACGTCGGGCACTACCTCTTCTATGTGATGGCTGAAGGCCGCGGCCCAGGGCAGGCCGTGCAGCACAATGCCGCCACCGACGAGGAACATCGCGATGGTGCCCAGCGCCGAGAGCAGCTTCATCATGGTCGGGGTCCGCTCGACGAGCAGACGACCGAAGGAACCTGCGACGGTGCCGTGGCTTTGCCGCTGCAGGTGAAGCCCGATGTCGTCGAGCTTCACGATGAGACTGACGAGCCCGTAGATCGCGAGGGTCATGCCGATGCCCACCACCCCCAAGACGAGGGCGCGGGTCAGCAGAGGCTCTGCCCGTACCGATGAGAGGGCAACGGCGATGATCTCCGCTGACAGCACCACGTCGGTGGTGATGGCCTTTCGCACCGTCTTGCGCTCAGCCTCTTTCAAATCGACGGGACCCGCCCGCAGCGCCGCAAGGAGCTGGGCTTTGTGGGCATCGTCGTCGCCGGAACTCTTGTGCAGAACCTTGTGGAGACCCTCGAAACACAAGAATGTGCCGCCGCACATCAGGACCGGGGTGAGCCACGCGGCGGGAAGCGCGAGAGCCAAGGGGATGAGCACCACTTTGTTCGCGAGGGAGCCGAGCGCCACCTTGCCCACAATAGGAAGCTCGCGGGCGGGCGAATGCCCGATGAGCCCCTCGGCGTTCACCGCGAGGTCATCCCCCGCGAGGGCCACGGTCTTCTCTGCGGCGACTTTTGACATCGCGGCGACGTCGTCGAGAATGGTGGTGATGTCGTCGAGCAGGGCAAAGAGTCCGGCAGATGGCATGGTCTCCCTCGATGGCGACGCAATACCACGGCCGACCGCAGGCACGCGAAGCGATAGCCGTCCCCATAGCCGTCTTGCCAAGTCGAACCCAGGTCAGCCTTGTCACAGATCACCGAAGAAGCCACTCGTCGTCACAAAGACACGACCGCACGGCTTCGAGGGTCGTCTTCTCGCAGGAGCTCTGAGACAACGATGTCGCGGACCTTGTGCTGAAGGGCCGCGTCCTGGGTGCGGTTCTCCCTGATGGCCGCGTGGCACGACAGTATCGCCCGTGGCACCGAACTTGCCAGGAGAGGCGCGGAGGTTTCCCCATGAAACGTGCATCGCCCTTCCGTGGTTTCCTGTTCGCGCTGCTCCTCCTCTCCGGCTGCCAAGAGGCCCGCCTCGGCGCGGACTTGTGCCAAGGACTCGAGCGCGCCCTCGAGGAGGAATGCGGTCTCAGCGTGTCTGCGTGTGAAGACGCCCTCTTCGCGCAGGAGGGCTTTGAGAGCGAGCACGCCTACACGGCCTACCGAATCGACGTGCAAGACGGCCGCTGCTGGCTCTTGGCAGACGACATCGGTGACGGCGTCGCGTGGCCCACCTCAGAAGTGGAGGCGATGGAGTTCGACCTCGGCGACGTTGGGGCAGTGGACGATCCCGCCTGAGGTCACGCGGCGTCGCTGCTGCTCGCAGCGAGCACCTGCTCGAGCCGTGTGCCAAGCCAGCGATGAAATGCAGCACGCTGCTCTTCACCCTCGGGGAGGCCGAGGGCTTGCCGCAATCGGGTGCCGAAGACCGCGTCACCGAAGAGCGCGGCACCGACGAGCAACAGCGCGTATCGTCGTTCTTCTGTCGTGGCAGGGCCTTGCCCGAGGACCTGCGGCAGATCGGCGAGGGCCGACTCGAACATGGCGGCAGGCAAGCCTTGTCCCGTGAGCAATAGCCACGCACCGAGCCTCGCGTTGCCTCGTCCCCGGGCCGCGTCGTCGACGCTGGTGATCACCTCGGCGAGGGAGGTGCCGGCGGTCGGGCTCCCCAGCATGCGCAAGTCCCGGAACAGCGTGATCCACGCTTCTTGGATGACGACGCGAAGCAGCTCTTCCTTGGAGCCGAAATGGTGCAGGAGAGCCTGCCTCGTGACCCCGACGTCGGTGGCGATGTCGTCGAGCCGGAGCCCCTGGGGCCCATCCTTCAGGAGGCGCACACGGGCGGCATCGAGGATCTCGGTGCGGGCCTCCGCGGCGCTGCGCCGTCGTCGCGTCATGGGCCTCTCCCCGTTGGGTTGACAGAGGGAACTGGAGAAATCGATACTTACCACAGAGTCAGCCCTCGCGACAGCGAGCCCGACGAGGTCACCATGCGCACCGCTGCGGAGTGGTTCGAGCGCTACGGCGAAAGCCATAGAGACCCGGTGAACAAAGCCATCCATTGGGTGTGCATTCCGGTGATCTTGACGACGACCCTGGGCCTCCTGCAAGCGTTGCCTCACCCCTTCGGTGACCAACCTCATCTGCACTGGGGTACCATCGTGGCCCTGCTGGCCCTCGGCTTTTACGCGCGCCTCTCGCTCACGCTCGCTCTCGGTATGGCGGTGGTCTCTTTGGGGGCGCTCGTCGTCAACCATCTCATCGTGGCTGTGGGCCTGCCCCTCGCCACGTCGAGCGCCCTCGTTTTCGCTGTCGCGTGGGTGCTGCAGTTCATTGGGCACAAGGTCGAGGGCAAAAAGCCGTCCTTCCTCGAGGACCTGCAGTTTTTACTCATCGGACCCGCCTGGCTGCTGCAGTTCGTGTACGCCAAAGTGGGGATACCCGTGGAGAGAAGCCCTCGGGGCAGCTGACCCAGATGGCTAGCGGCGCGTCCCCCAGAAGTGCCTATAGTGGAGGGATGGTGTCGGGCCCGCGCAAGCCGCCGTCGCAGACCACCGTGCGCCTCGCGCTCGGGGCATTTCTCACGGTGCAAGAGTTCGCGAAGCTGCTGCTCGCGGGGCGCAAAGAGCCGCGAATGTGTCCCCGTTGTGCCTACAAACTCGTCGAGCCCACAGGGCAACGCTTCACAGGGTTCGGCAAACCCAGGCGGCACCTCTGGGCCTGCACGGGCTGCCGTGCCCGTTACGAGAGTGACGACGAAAAAGGCCCCTTTCGCGCAGCCCGCACGCAGGAGGCGGGCAGCGGTAGCAGGGGCGGCGCAGGGGGATGAGGGCCGCCTTGGGCCCTGCTGGAAGTTCCCTCGGAGATCCGCCAGTCTGCCGTTGTTTTGCGTTGACTTGAGGCCGGGTCTGACTACCATTCCGGCGTGTTTGGAAGGGTCCGGGTCCCGGACCACCCCCCTCCCCCTGAAGCAGCCGCATTTCGCGACGCCTCCGGTAGGCGGGAGGCGAGAGGCGAAGGTTTTGCCTCGGCCGGGACCGGCACGCACCAGGCGCGGGCGACAACGGCCCAGCGCCTCGGCATGGAGGGAAGTGATGCGCCTGTACCGGAAAATCATCCCCAAGATCGCGCGCGAAGTGATCCGCACCCTTCACTCCAAGGGGGAGATCGAAGTGGAAGACGGACGGATGGACGAGGCTGAACTCGACCTCGCCGCCGTCATGGTCGAGTACATGAACGAGGAAGAGCGCATCGTCACCGAGACCAAGGAGACGATGGCACGTCGTGGGCTGTCTCACGATCGCTTCGCCCAGGTGAAGAAGAGTCTCGCGGAAGCCCGCGGCTTCAAACTTGGCGACGAGGGAATGGACTTCGTGCTGAAGCAGATGCTCGAGGCGCTCTTCGCTTCGCGTAACATCGCAGAGATCTTTTCGGCCGATCCTGACCTGCGCAAGTTCATGAAGGAAGTCATCGACAAGTACACCGCTGTCGATGAGGACCTCGACCGTGAGGCCCGCAGCCGGCTGAAGAACCTGCGCGAAGGGACGCCGGAGTGGGAGATCGAGTATCCCCGCGTCGTGGCCCACTTGAAGCGCCAAAAGGGTCTGATCTGAGCCTTGGCGCGATGCCAACGGATGGACGACACACGAAGGGCCCCAACGGGGCCCTTCGCTATGGAACGGAAGCGTCTCGGGGAACGGAGTTAAGGGACGCGTCAGTGAGCCCAAGCGCCGCGCCTAGCAGCAACCGTCTTGTTGTAGCTGGGGTGGGGTCCAAGATTTCCCACTACGGGCCATCGCGTTCAAGATCCCCAGCAACTTCCGCATGCAGGCCGTGATGGCCGTCTTCTTCGGTTTGCCTGCCTGCACGTAGGCTTGCTGATGACGGGGAGGTGGTCGACGTCCGCGATCTGGATTCCGTCCTGGATGGCGAGGGTACCGAGCGTGAGCGCGTCCGGCGAGAGTGTGGTGCGGTGGCGAGGATCAGAGCTAGAAAGCGGGCGTATCCTTCGTTTGCCAAAACGAAAACACCGCCGCGAAGCGGCAAAGGATACGCCCGTGAAGAACGCTAACGTCATCAACCTGCCCCGTCCAGCCGACGCGCCTGCGTCACGCAGCGTGCTCGACGAGCTCGTCCGAGAGGGCGCTCGCCGCATGCTGCAGGCCGCCGTGGAGGCGGAAGTCGAGGAATGGATTCGAGAGCACGCCAGCGCGGTCGACACCGCTGGGCGGCGCCAGGTCGTGCGCAACGGCTACCTGCCCGAGCGCGAGGTGCTGACCGGCGTCGGTCCTCTGCCGGTCACGAAGCCGCGGGTACGCGACAAGACGGGCGAGCGAAAGTTCACGAGCAAGATCCTCCCGTCGTTCTTGCGCCGCGTGCCGAGCATCGATGCGTTGATCCCCGTTCTCTACCTCAAGGGCGTCTCGACCGGCGACTTCGAAGAAGCACTCGCAGCCATCCTCGGGCCGAACGCGACGGGGCTCAGTCCAGCGAATATCGTTCGGCTGAAGGAGGGCTGGCAGAAGGAGTATGAGGCGTGGTCGAAGCGAAACTTGAGCCGCAAGCGCTACGTCTACGTCTGGGCTGACGGCATCTACTTCAACGTGCGACTCGACAAGGATCGTCCCTGCGTCCTGGTGCTGATGGGCGCGACGCACGACGGCGACAAGGAGCTGCTCGCCGTCTGGGACGGCCACCGCGAGAGCAAGGAGTCGTGGACGACGGTGCTGCGTGACCTCAAGAGCCGCGGCATGAACGTCGCACCGCACCTCGCCATCGGCGATGGTGCCCTCGGCTTCTGGGCTGCGCTCCGCGAAGAGTTTCCAGGCACACGTGAGCCGCGCTGCTGGGTGCACAAGACGGCCAACGTCCTCGACAAGATGCCTAAAAGCGTCCAGCCCGACGCCAAGAAGCTCATTCACGAGATGTACCTCTCCCCGACTCTGAAGACAGCCAAGACGGCCTTCGTGGAGTTCAAGAAGCGCTTCGGCGCCAAATACTCGAAGGCCGTCGAGTGCCTCCACAAGGACGAAGACGTGCTGTTCACGTTCTACGACTTCCCGGCCGAACACTGGCTTCACATACGCACGACGAACGCGATCGAATCAACCTTCGCCACGGTCCGTCACCGCACGCGCCAGACCAAGGGTTGCGGCTCGCGCATGGCCACGCTCACCATGGTCTTCAAGCTCGCCCTCGCCGCCGAGAAGAAGTGGCGCAAGCTCAACGGTCACGCGCTCATCGCCAAGGTGGTCGAGGGCGTCAAGTTCACCGATGGAGAAATGAAGGTGTCAGCAGCCGCGTAGGAAATCACTCGGAAGGTACGACCGCTCCGCATCCGTCCAAACACAACTCTTGACCAGATCTCCCTGCTGCGCTGTGATGTCCCGGGCCACGAGCTCAGGGGCCGCGATGCTACGTCACAACACCTTCGCCACGCTCGCGCTTGCGCCGCTGCTGGCCACGCTGGGCTGCCCGGACGAGCACACCGCTGACCCGGGCGACAGGACCGCTCCTGTGGTGGTCGAGAGCTCTCCCGCACCTGGCGCGACCGGGGTCGCGGGCGCCGCC
>JBMTAX010000147.1:0-7091 GCA_049429145.1 Myxococcota bacterium | reverse complement strand
GCCCGCCCCGCGCGCGGCGACGCAGCTCGGCCGCGAACCCGAGCGCGCCCGCGGCGAAGGACGTGGCGAGTTCGAGCGTCCGGCCTCGAAGACCGGAGCCCTCGAGGTCACCGCCGTACGCGACGTACCGCCGAAGCCCGCCGTCCGAGGCGGTCGGATCAAGGTGCTCGCCGGCCCCGACGCAGGGTTCGATCGTGTCATCGACCAGAACCCCTCGGTGCTCGGTCGCACCGGCGAGTTGAGGCTGAGCGACCCCTCGGTATCTCGTCGTCACCTCGAGCTGCGGCTATTGCCCGACGAGAGCGCGTGGATCGTGAGCGACCTCGGTTCGAGTTCGGGGACGTTGCTCAATGGCTTACCCCTCGCGATGTCCACCGAACTCAAGCATGGCGACGTTCTCGCAGTGGGGCAGAGCGAGCTGCGGTTCTCGTGGGCAGAGCGCATGCCGAAGGAGAAGCCCGTCGAGGTGTCGCGCGAGCCGACCTTCAGCGCCATTCGCCTCGTCAGCACCCTCGCTGAGCTCACGGGGCTCACCCGCGCGCCGACTGGGGAGGCTCGCGCTCCATCGACCAGGGAGGCCACTTCCACGGGGTTGCCGCCCGCTGCCATCGCACCACGACCGTCCCGTCTCCCGCTGGTGTTCGGGGGGCTTCTCCTGTTGGTGACCATCGCTGGCGCGTTCACGTGGTTTCGCGCCCTCGAGTCTCGCTCTCGGCAGACCCAAACCGAGGCGCAGGTGCAGACGCTCCTCGAGGATGCCCAGCGCCTGTTCACCGATGGGGAGCTCGCGCAGAGCCGCGCCCGTCTCGAGGCCGTGTTCGCCCTCGTCCCCGAACACCCCCTCGGCGAGAGCCTGATGAAGATGGTCGAGAGCGACGAGGCGGCCAGCGCCGCGCTTGCGGAGACCCGGCAGCTCCTCGCGGCCGGCCTCGTCGACGAGGCTGAGCAGCGCATGCGCTTCATCCCCGATGCGAGTCGCTTCGCCTCTGAGCGTGAGGCGCTGCGTGCCACCGTCGAGAAACAGGCCCAAAGCGAGAGTTTGAGGCAGTGTGAGGCGCTCATCGACGACGGAGAACTCGATCGGGCAGAGACGCAGCTGAGGGCGCATCTCGAGCGATGGACGCAAGACACTTTCGCGCTCGCCATGATGCGTCGTGTCGAGCGGACGCGAAATGCACCTCCACCGGACCATCCCGCAGTGGCGCGGGCACGCGACGCATTTCAGGCTGGTGACGACGTGCAAGCCCGCCTTTTCGTCGAGCCCGATGCGAGACGGGGAGCAGCGGCGCCTGCGCGCTACCTCGAGCAGCTCCTGCGTTACCAAACAAGCATCGACGAGGGCGAGACCTTGCTGGGGCGGAAAGACCGTCGTGCCGCCGTACCCCTCGAGCGAGCCCTCGGCCTCATCGGGCGCTTAGGACGTCCGAAAGCGTCCCCTCGTCGCCAAAAGCTCGAGGGGCAGCTGGCTGACGCGTGGTACCTCGAGGCCATGGCCAAGAGACAAGGGGGAGATGAGTGCGCCTGGGCAGCCTTCGTGCGCCGTGGACTGTCGCTTGCCCCGACCGAGAAGAAGTTGCTCGCTCAGGCCACGGAGGCGGAACGTCGGGCTGAGTCCGCCCTCGCTCGCGCAGAGGCGCGTCTCGGGCACGACCCCGCTGGCGCTCGCCGCATCGTTGGTGCTGCGCAGTGCCTTGTCTCGAGAGGTAGCCCTGTCGGCGAGCGTCTCCACAAACTCGCACGTTGAGGGGTGGCGCATTTCTTAATGTCGCGTTGGCTCCGGTTGCTCATTGACAGTCATGCGATGCCGTACTTGTCGAGCTTGTAATACAGAGCGCTCGACTTTATCCCCAGCCGACGCGCGGTCTCTGCCTTGACGCGGCCTGAGGCGTGATACGCCCGTCGGATCAGCGCCGCCTCGAGGCCCTCGAGTATCTCGTCGAGAGGCCGAGGGTCGTCCTCGCTCGGCAGCCTGTCGTCATCGTCATCGCGGCGCGCCACGGTCCCAAGCGGCGGGAGGTCTTTTGCTTCGAGTACGTCCCCGTCGCTGAAGACGAGGGCCTGCTCGAGCACGTTCTCGAGCTCGCGCACGTTGCCCGGCCAGCTGTGCGCCCGGAGGACCGCCAGTGCAGAAGCTGCAACACGCTTGACCTCGCTCCTCGTGCGCTGCTGCAGCTTGTCGAGCAGGTGTTGCACGAGCAGCGGAATGTCCTCACGGCGCTCTCGTAGAGGAGGCAACTCAAGCGGCACGATCAAGAGGCGGTAAAGCAGGTCTTCCCGGAACAACCCTTCGGCCACCATGCCAACCACATCTCGGTGAGTTGCCGACACGAGGCGCACGTCAACATCGATGGGGGCCTCGCCGCCCAATCGCTCGATGCGGCGCTCCTGGAGGCAGCGCAGCAACTTCGCCTGGATCTCGAGGGGCACATCGCCGATCTCGTCGAGGAATAGGGTGCCGCCGTCGGCCAATTCGAAACGACCGAGCTTACGGCGGGTGGCCCCCGTAAATGCACCGCGCTCGTGTCCAAACAATTCCGCCTCGAGCAGCTCTGCGGGAATGGCGGCGCAGTTCACCGACACAAAGGGGCCTGCTCTTCGAGGACCGAGCGCATGGAGCGCACGCGCCACCAGCTCCTTGCCCGTGCCTGACTCGCCATGAATGAACACCGTCGATTGAGAGCGCGCTGCCTTGGCTACAGCCTCGAGCACAGCGACCATGGGCGGGGAGTTGCCCCACAGCCCGAGGCGCTGCCATGTGTCAGTTTCGATAGCGACCAGCTGGTTCCCTTCACTGTGCAGGTTCGCAGGTGCGCGGCGCGCCACGGTCTCGCGATATGCGAGTGCCTCCCCGATCTTCTTGCGCAAGAGTTCGGGCGCGAGGGGCTTCTCGAGGACGTCGAAGGCGCCTGTGCGCATGGCGGTCACTGCCAACGGGACCGAGCCAAACCCCGTGACCAGCAGCGCCACGACATCGGGATCGCGACGTCGAAGCTCCTGCAGCACAAACAGCCCATCGCCGTCGCTCATCTTTAGGTCAGTGATGACGAGGTCACAGGGCGAGGAAATGAAGGCCGCGACGCCATCGTTACCGCTGCGGGCTACCAGAGCCTCGTGCCCAAGCTTCTGCACCAGAGCGACAAGTCCGTCGCGGATCGCGTCGTTGTCGTCGATGATCAGTACTTTCGCCACGCCACCTCCGCCTTGCACACTTCAAGGTAGCGTGAAGCCGAGGGGGAGGCGATGACAGGCTCCACCTGGCGCAAGACCGCCTTGCCCTCTGGCGCTTGCTACAGGAGAGTCTGCCCTTCCTTCGCGGCCTCGCCTCACGAGATTGAGCGTGCTCATGCAGCCTCCCCGCCACCCCTCGCCCACGATTCCCTGTGCGCTCACCATCGCGGGCTCCGACTCCGGTGGTGGGGCTGGGATACAGGCCGACCTCAAGACCTTCGCGGCCCTCGGCGTCTACGGCGCGAGCGCCATCACCGCGGTCACGGCGCAGAACACGCGCGGTGTCACCCGCTGGCGAGGCCTGCCCGCATCTTTCGTGTGCGAGCAAGCCGAGGTGGTGCTCGACGACGTACCCATCGGTGCCATGAAAACCGGGATGCTCGGCACTGCGGCAGTGATCCGTGGCGTCGCCAAGCTCGCTGCTCGCCACCCAAATATTCCCTTGGTCGTCGACCCCGTCATGGTGGCGACGAGCGGTGACCCGCTGCTTGCCCCCGACGCTGAACGCGCGCTACGGCGGCACCTGCTGCCTCGTGCCCACCTCGTGACACCGAACCTCCCTGAGGCAGCCCGGCTCCTTGGGCACCCAGTGCACACCGTCACTGACATGCGTGAGGCGGCGGCGGAGCTCGTGTCGCTCGGGGCACAGGCAGCCCTCGTAAAGGGTGGTCACAGCGATGGCGACCCTATCGACATACTCTGCTTTGCAGGCGGCGTCCTCGAGCTGTCGCTGCCGCGCCTGCAAACGACGAGCACCCACGGCACCGGCTGTACCCTCTCTGCTGCCGTCGCCGCGCACCTGGCACGCGGACGCTCCCTCGACGACGCGGTGCGCGCTGCCCATGCCTACGTACATGAGGCCATCCGCCAAGCCCCCGGCCTCGGGGGTGGGCACGGGCCAGTGCATCACTTCCATCCGTTCTACGGACCTCGAGGCCTTGCGTGACCTGCGGCAGCAGCGACGAGCTGTTCATGGGGCTCGCTCTCGTCGAGGCGGAACGTGCGCTTGTCGTCGGCGACGTGCCGGTGGGGGCCGTCGTCGTGTACGAGGGAAGGGTGGTTGGGCGAGGACACAATCGCCGCGAAGCTGATGCTGACCCGCTTGCCCACGCGGAGGTGTGCGCGCTGCGACAAGCTGCCTCCGCCCTCGGACGCTGGCGACTCTCCTCGACGACGCTCTACGTCACGCTCGAACCGTGCTTCATGTGCGCCGGCGCCCTCGTCAATGCGAGGGTTGACCGGCTCGTCTACGGGGCCACCGACAAGAAGGCGGGCGCCGTGGCGTCGCTGGCGGCCGTGTGCACCGACATGCGCCTGAATCACCGACTTGAGGTGGTGAGCGGTGTACGCGAGGCGGAATGCGCAGAACAGTTGCGCAGGTTCTTCCAAGCCCTCCGCGCCCGTCGGCGCGCTCCTCGAGGCGAGCCATGATCGGCACACTTACCCGCCTTGGCAGCATGTGGTTCGAACCTCGCGTCGTGCTGCGGGCACACGCAGCGGGGCAGACGCGCGGGCCCCTCGAGGCGGTCCTCATCTACGTCGTCGTGCAACTCTGCATCGCCGGGCGACTGTTGTATCGACATCTGTCCCTCGCGAGCGAGGCCCCCGACGTCGTTCGTCGCCGGATCACAGAGACACTTTGGTCGCTCTCAGGCACCGATGTGTCGCTCTTCTTCTGCGTGCTCGTCGCCCTCCTGCTGCTGGGTCGAGTGCTGCGTCGGGTACGGACGTCGTCACGTGGTCTCGCTGCGGCTGCGGGATACCTTCTATTGCCCCTCGCGCTGCTCAAGGCCATCGGCATCACGACGCTGTGGCTCGGCATCGATCAGTGGTGGTTGCCCCACCACCCCATCGACTCCCACGTGGTCTTCCTCAAAGGCGAGCTCGTCGTGGGGCGCTTCGTGACGAAGCTCCTCGTCAGTTACGGCTTGCCAGCCCTGCTGCTGCTCGCCCTCGTCAAGGAGACCGAGGTTGGTTGGCTGTCTCCCGCCCTCGGTGCGGTGAGCGTCGCGCTGCTCTCTTCGTTGTGTTTCGGGAGCGTCGCCGACGTCATGGTGCAGCGCGCCACCTTGCGGCCGACATTGCCGGGCGACGTCATGCCCTCCCTGCGCTTGCCGTGGCTCTCTCCCCCCAAGAGCGCTGGTCGATTTTTTGAGTTGAACGAGCTGTCGGGCAAGGTCGTCATTCTCGACTTCTGGGCGAGCTGGTGCGTCCCTTGTCGTCGCTCGATGCCCGAGCTGCAGCGCCTGCAAGACGAGCTTGGCCCCCAAGGTCTCGCTGTGATCGGCATCAATCGAGAGCCCTACGACCAAGCGGCCGCCACGGAAGCGTTGCGCGAGCTCGGCCTCAGCTTTCCGTCAGCTCTTGATAACCGCGGCTATGGAGAGCGTCTCGGTCTCACGAGTCTCCCCTCCACCTATGTGGTGGATCGGCAAGGAATCCTCCGCCACCTGCACCTCGGCTACGTCGATGCGGCGACCGTGAGGCAGGAGGCCGAGGTGTTGCTCCGCGAAATGGCGTTACCTGTCTCGCCTTGACCGGAATTTTTGCGCGCCACCCTGGCGGGGCTAGCCTCTCTGTTCGCACGGGACAGGAGCCTCGCTCTCATGTGGAAGCAGTACATCGCTCAGAATCCTGACACGCCTGCCCGCACCATCGAGGGCGAGGCCATCGTCATCACGCCACACGACTCGACTCTTCACACGCTCAATCCAACCGCGACCTACATTTGGGACCGCGCCGACGGAAGCCGCACACTCGAGGCCATCGCCACGGAAATGCTCGATGAATTCGACGTGGATGCCGAGACCCTCAAGGTCGACGCCCTAGCGTTCGCTTCTGAGGCAGTGGCGAAGGGCTTATTGATCACCTCGAACGAGCCGATGGAGCCTTGACCCAGGGGGAGACGGAGGGGGGTGTGGTGAGCTTCATCGGACATGGCGGCGCTTGTGCTCCGGCCGACCCTCTGTCGGTGGCGCCTCCCCATTGCTTCCGTGTTGAGGCGCTCCACGGCTCGCCAGGCAGGCGCTCCGCAGCCTCTCGCGTGCTCTCTCCACGATTTCTTCTCGTCTCTAGAGCCTCGGACGCGGGGCTCATGCCGTTTGGTTTCCCGCTCAGGAGTGGAATGTGACTTTCGTACGAGTTGCAACCGTCGGTCGGCCGGCGTTCTTCCCGAAGCTGGTGTGTTCCCTCGGGATCCCGCTGTTGCTCCTCACGGGATGTCCCGGCCCCACCGACGCCGATGGCGGCGACACTCCCACGCGCGACGCAGGCCAGCCCGCGCCTCGGCAGCTCACCTTGGTCCAGCCCCTCGATGGCATGGTCCTCACCAACAGCATGGACCGCGACCCCGCCACCGAGGGCCTGCAGATCGCCGTTCGCGTGCGCGTCGATCCGCGGGCGGCCGTGAGCGTACGCCTCGTCGTCGATGATGGAGAGCCGGTGGCGGTGGAGGCCGTCAATGGCCTTGCTGTCTTCTCTGACGTGACGCTTACCTCGTCGATGGAAGGCATCCCCCATGCGCTGCGCGTAGAGGCGGATGGGTATGAGGGCGACGCCGCCGACGTCGTGGCTCGTTACGGCGACCGCGCACCTCGCTGCGAGTTCCTGGTGCCGAGCGATGGCACCGCAGCGCCTCCCTTCTCCGTGGTGGTCAGCTGCGACCAGGTGCTGCCCGGCCAGGCCGGGCTCTTGCGCGTGTTGGACGCCGGGGGAGTGGAGCTTGGGGTGGGTATCGAGGGGCTGCTCGACGAGCTCTTACGCTTTACCGCGGCAGGGCTCACGCTCATCGACGGCACCTACACGCTGCGCTTCGAGCTGCCCGGCTTCCCCGAGTCCACGGTCGAGCAGACCGTGGCGGTGGC
>JBMTAX010000146.1:0-7133 GCA_049429145.1 Myxococcota bacterium | reverse complement strand
ACTTCCTCCTCTCGGATTCAATGCGCGGCGTTCGCTTCCTGCTCGAATACGCCAAGGCGGAAGAAGCGCTGCGCACGTGGTCCGTGCGCTCGACAGTCGTGGTCTTCGGCAGCGCCCGCATCAGGGAAGACGGGCCCGGCCGGCAGGCGTTCTGGTACCGGGAGGCGCGGGAGTTCGGTCGAATTTGTTCGCTGAACGGCGGCGCGCTCGATGGACATGGCGGCGTGCCAATCGTGGGCGACGAGCACGTCGGCACTGGCGGACTCGGCCCGGTACGCTGCGGCTCGCGAGAAGACGAGGAAGCGAAGCGGGTCATCGTCGTAGCCGTACAGCCCCGCACGCTGATACAAAGCGGGCAGGTCGAAGAACGTCACGCGTACCCCTTGCGCGAGCGCCCCAGAAAAACACCGTCCGTCGAGTGCGCCCCCCGGGAGCGCCACCCGCAGCTCCCCTGACGGCGTGAGCGGTGGACAGTCGGGATGCGCGAGGGCGCGCGCATAGCCAGGGAGAAGACATTCTACCTCGTGCCCGCGCGCGGCGAGCGCGAGGGCGAGGCCCCTGACGGCTTCCCCGAGCCCTCCCGTCTGGGCGAAGGGCGCGAGCTCGCTGCTGGCAAACAGGATGCGCATAGGGACCCCTGCCTCGTGGAGGAAAGAAGGGCGTCATCGACAAAACCAGGAAGCGAACGCGAGGGAGAGCCTCGGTGAGTGTGTCAGTGACTGCGCTGGGGCGGCATGGCGTCGTACTCGTCGACCTGGCCATAATCGGCGCGGGTCACCACCACGATGCCGCTCTCGCTGACGGTGAAGCGCTGCCGATCCTCTTCGAGGTCGAAGCCGATGCGCTCTCCGGCGGGGATCTTCACTCCCTTGTCGATGATGCAGCGACGCAGACGCGCGTGCCGACCGATCTCGACGTATGGGAAGAGGACAGAACGAGACACCTCCGAAAAGCTGTTGAGGCGCACCTTCTCGAAGACAACGCTGCGGTCGAGGCTACCTCCGGAGATGATGCTCCCTGCGCCCACGATAGAGTCGGTGGCCGCTCCCACACGGCCTTCGCCAGGGAGATTGAAGACGAACTTCGCCGGACCGTTGGCCACCGGAACGCCGCGGATAGGCCAGCGGTCGTTGTAGAGGTCGAGGCGCGGCTGCACCGATACGAGGTCCATGTTGGCCTCGAAGTACGAATCGAGGGTGCCGACGTCGCGCCAATAGCCCCGTGCATGCTCGCTCTCTCCAGGGCATACCTGCGTCGAGAAATCGTAGGCGAAGACCCGGAGCCGCTCGTGGGCCGTGGCGAGAATGTCTTTGCCGAAGTCGTGTCCCGACTCTGACTCGGCGTCACGACGCAGCTCTTCGATGAGGACTTTTGCCTTGAAGATGTAGTTGCCCATGCTGACCAGGGTGTGGCTTGGGTCAGAGGGCATCCCCGGCGGATCCTCGGGCTTCTCCAGGAAGCCCGTCATGCGGCCTGTGTCGTCGACGGCGACACAACCGAACGAACTCGCCTCTTTCCGTGGCACTGTGGTGGTGGCGATGGTGACGTCGGCGTCATTCTCACGGTGGAACTTCAGCATCAAGCTCACATCCATCTTATAGACGTGATCAGCGCCGAAAATGACGACGTCATCTGGACGAACGTCGCGCAAGAGATCGAGGTTCTGCCAGATGGCGTCGGCGGTGCCGCGGAACCAACTCTTGCCGAGGTTCATGGCCGCGGGCACGGGCTCCACGAACTGGTCGAGGTTGAGGGTAGCGAGCGACCAAGCCCGGGTCAGGTGCTTGACGAGAGAGGTCGCCCGGTACTGGGTAAGCACCTTGATGCGAAGGAAGCCGCTGTTGACGAGATTCGACAACGCGAAGTCGACGAGCCGATATCGACCGCCGAAATATACAGCTGGTTTGGAGCGTTCCACGGTGAGTGGAAAGAGGCGACGCCCCTCACCACCCGCGAGCACCAGCGTCAGACATCGGCGCATGCTGTCCTCTCGTCTCCTGCCCTTGTCGCGGGCACTTCTGCGTTCTAGCAGATGAACCATGCAAGGGCTCGACCTGTTCATCGACGGCGCATACGTTGCAGCTGCAAATGGCGCGACCTTCCCGGACTTCAACCCCGCGACCGGGGAGGTCGCGGCCACCGTGGCAGAAGCAAGTCCAGCGGACGTTGACCGGGCGGTCTTGGCCGCAAAACGCGCGCTGCGAGGCCCCTGGGGACGGCTGACGGCCACTGCCCGGGCCGATCTGCTCGAGCGGATCGCGACACGGGTTCTCGAGCGGGCCGAAGACTTCCTCCGCGCGGAGATCCTCGACACCGGCAAGCCCCGGTCGCTGGCCGCATCCATCGACATCCCTCGAGGTGCTGCGAACTTCCGCATCTTTGCGAACCTGCTCAGGGCCCATGCGGGGGAGGCCTTTGAACAGGAACTCGACGACGGCAGCGCGGCGCTCCACTACGTCCTGCGGCGGCCCATCGGCGTCGTCGGGGTGATCTGCCCTTGGAACCTGCCGCTGCTCCTCATGACCTGGAAGGTCGCCCCCGCCCTCGCAGCCGGCAACACCGTGGTGGTGAAGCCCTCCGAGGAGACTCCTTGGACGGCGACTCTCCTCGGTGAGGTGATGAACGAAGTCGGCGTTCCGCCGGGGGTCTACAACGTCGTGCACGGCTTCGGTCCGGGGTCGGCGGGTGAGGCGCTCGTCGCCCACCCCGACGTCGCTGCGCTCACCTTCACAGGGGAGAGCCGCACGGGGCAGTCCATCATGCGGGTGGCCGCCGAGGGGCTCAAGCCCCTCTCGTTTGAGCTCGGCGGCAAGAACGCGTCGATCGTGTTTGCGGACTGCGATCTCGACGCTGCGGTTGCAGGCACCCTGCGTTCGGCCTTCATGAACACCGGCCAAGTGTGCCTCTGCTCGGAGCGGGTCTACGTCGAGCGAAGGCGTTTCGCGGAGTTCTGCGAACGCCTTCAGCAGGGCGCAAAGACGCTGCGCCTGGGTGACCCATGGCACCCCGAGACCACGACCGGCCCCCTCATCTCCATCGCTCACCGCGACAAAGTGATGGGCTACTACGACCTGGCGCGCGCCGAGGGTGCTGAGGTGCTCATCGGAGGGAGCGCACCCGCGCTCGAGGGTCCACAGAGGGGTGGCTACTTCGTCGAGCCCACCATCTGGACCGGGCTCTCAGAGCAAGCGCGTTGCGTGAAAGAAGAGATCTTTGGTCCTGTCTGCCATATCGCGCCCTTCGACGACGACGAGCAGGCAGTGTCCATGGCCAATGACACCGAATACGGGCTGTGCGCGGCGGTGTGGACGGAGAATCTACGCCGCGCCCACCGCGTCAGCGCGGCTCTGGATGTCGGGCTCGTGTGGGTCAACACCTGGTACCTGCGCGACCTTCGCACCCCTTTCGGCGGTGTGAAGGCGAGTGGCATCGGACGCGAAGGGGGACGCTGGTCAATGGATTTTTACACCGAGACCCGCAACGTGACGGTGAAGCTATGAGCCCTCCCTCGACGCAGGCGATTATTCTCGACGACCGCGCAAAAGCATTGGCCCACTATCCGCATGCACGGAGGGTCGGCCAGCTACTTTTTGTCTCAGGCATCTCTTGCCGCCGTCCCGATAACACCCATGCAGGGGTCACCTACCTGCCCGACGGCACGGTACAGAAAGACATCGCGCTACAAACCGAGGCGGTGATCGACAACATTCGGTTGGTTCTGCAGGCCGCCGGCGCAGACCTCTCGCACCTCGTCGACATGACGACGTTCCTCGTCGATATGGCCGACTTCAAGGCCTACAACGAAGTCTACAATCGCTATTTCGACAAAGAGACCGGCCCTACCCGTACGACCGTAGCGGTCCGTGAGCTTCCGCACCCAAACCTCCTCATCGAGATGAAGGCGATCGCGTGCCTATGAACGAGCAGCTCTCCCCTCTCGCCGCGGTGCTGCGTCGAGCCCTCGAGCAGAAGACCCCTTGCGCCCCACTGACGTCGTCCATGCCGTCCCTCAGCGTCGAGGATGCCTATGCCATCCAGGCGCACAATGTGGCGCAGCGTCTCGCGTGTGGACTCGACGGCAAGCCCGCACGTCTCGTGGGTCACAAGATCGGCATTACCTCCCGTGCGGTGATGAATTGGCTCCAGGTCGATCAGCCCGACTTTGGCTGCCTCCTCTCGGACATGGTGGTCCCCCACGGGGGTACCGCAGAGACCTCGTGGCTGGTGCAGCCCCGCGTCGAGGGCGAGGTCGCGTTCGTGTTGCGTCGTCGTCTCGCGGGGCCGGGGGTGACGGCAGCGGACGTGCTCGCCGCGACAGACTTCTTGCTGCCCGCACTCGAGATCATCGACTCGCGCATCGCCGATTGGAAGATCACTTACCCAGACACCATCGCCGACAATGCCTCGAGTGGCCTCTTCGTCCTTGGGTCAGACCCGGTACGCCCCCACGGGGTGGAGCTTGACCTCGCGGGCATGGTGCTACGCAAGAACGGGCGTGTGGTGAGCACGGGGGTGGGTGCCGCTTGCCTCGATCACCCGGTGAATGCGGTGGTGTGGCTCGCCAATAAACTCGGTGAAATGGGGCACATGCTCGAGCCCGGGCACGTCATTTTGTCGGGAGCCCTCGGCCCCGTGGCTCCGGTATCGTCGGGGGACGAGATCGAGGTGGAGATCGCCCACGTCGGCAGATGCTCCGTGCGTTTCGCATAACCACGACCCGCGGTGCTCGAGTAGAGCGCGAGGCACGGCACTCCTCAGCAGGGTGAGGCAAAAGCAAGGTGAGGCAAAATCGACATGCGTCGATTTGCGCACCCGGCTCGTTCCGCCGGAGGGTCTATTGAGAGCCCCCCCATCGAGCGAAGCTCATCCGGGGCCCCCCACCCAAGAACGCAGGGTCTTCTGCATCATGCGGTGCGGGATGCCGGCGTCGTCGAAGACCTCGCCATAGGCGACGTATCCTAGCCTCTCGTAGAAGGGCAGGGCCTCGAGCTGTGCCCCGAGCACGACCTGCTCACAGCCCCCCTGCCAGGCCAGCGTTTCGAGTTGCGTCATCAAGGCTCGCCCTGCCCCACCACCTCGCATGTTCTTCTGCACGGCGACCCGCTGTGCTTTCATGCGCCCAGGCTCGACGAGCAACAACCGCGCTGTACCCACGGCGCCTGTGAGGGTCGTCGTACCCGACGGGAAGACAAGCAGGTGCCTGCATGTGTCGTCGAGGTCATCGACTTCGTCGGCTTCACTCACCCCTTGTTCCTCGATAAACACCTCACGTCGCACAGCGAGGCAACGATCGAGTTCCGCTGCAGTGGCTGCCTCTCGAACCTGCCATTTCATGCAGATGACTCTCCCTGAAGACGAGCTCCGAAGACAAACAGCTCGGCGACATCTTGTCGAGGCCAACGGCCAGCTGATGGACTGCATCTCCGCCGCCCCGAAGGCTCGGCGCCCATTGGTTTTGGCGCCGCGCTGCGAAAGGCGAGGGGCGACGGCAAGTGCGATTCATCACCAACACTCGCGAGACCCGTGGGCCAGAGCCTGCTGCTAGGATGCGCTCGAGATGATCGCGATCGTTCCCGCTTTGCTGCTCATGACCCTCTGTGGCGCGGGACCCACCGCTCCAACCACGGCACAAAGACGCGTCAACACCCAGGCATTCACGTTCAAGGCGAACACCCCTGAAGTGATCCTCGGTGAGACGGTCACGGTGGACATGGAGTTGCGCCTTCACGACGAAATGGGACTGCTGCAGCAGCTCGGAACGCCCTCGGTGCGGGTCAGCACTGGCGAAGTGACACCGCTCGTGGCCATCGGGCCCTCGGTGTGGCGTTTTCGTTACCTGCCCCCGAAAGATCGTTTTCCGCACGTCGCGCTCTTCGGTGCTCTCGTCGAAGACCCGAAAATGCCTCGTGCGGGCTTCTTTGCGCTGCCGCTACAAGGGAGAGGTCAGGTAGAGGTGAAGACGAGCCCAAAGAGCGAGGTCGTGCTGCAGATCGGTGACCGCAGCTTTGGACCGGTGCTGGCCGACGAGCGCGGGCGCGCCCTGATCGACGTTCTCGCCCCCCCTGGTCCAACTCGCGCCATCGCACGCAGCGTCGATCCAGACGGAGTGTCCTCGCAGCGCCTCGTCGATCTCGGCGTGCCGGCCTTTCGACGTCTCTTGCTGCTACCGGTCGATGACACGGTACCGGCCACGCGCGAGGGTGCCGCGGAGTTGCTTGTGTACGCCGTGGACAGCCACGGCGTGGCGACGGACGATGCGTCCATCTTGCTGCGCGCCGACGTCGGCCGCTTTGCGCCATCCACGCCGCAGGCCATCGCCCCGGGGATCTTCTTCACCCGCTACGCACCCGGCCTCTCATCGGCGGGTGACGTCGAACTGATCGCCACCTTACGAGGAGATTCCGCGTCGACCGCGAAGGCTTCGATCACACGAACCCACGGTGACGCCGTCGCAGCAAGCCTGACTCCCGCTGTCACGCGCCTCGAGGTGGCAGAGGATGCCTTCATCGATGTGCGGCTCGCGCTCCGGGACGCGCACGAGCGGGCCCTCCCCGCAGCGGCCGGGTACATCGAAGTCTCCGAAGGTCGTTGCGAACGCACCGTGGAGCAGAACGGTGACGCGACGACGTTGCGTTGGTTTCTGCCAACGACCATTGCGGCTGACGCCCCGCGCATCGTCGTCAAAGGGGCGGAGGGACAGGTCTTGGCCGAGGCGACGGTCGAGCTTGTGCCCGCGACTGCGGCGCGCCTCGTTCTCGAACCTGTCGCGCCGCTGGTGGCCAATGGGAGGAACCCAGTACGGGTGCGCGGTCGGGTCGAAGATCGTTTTGGCAATCTCATCGTCGACGTTGTGCCCCGGCTCGAAAGCGCGGAGATGTCGGTCGGTACCGCAGTATGGGCCGGGGACCACTTCGAGAGTGAGTTCGTGCCCTCGCCGCGCGAGCAACCCAAGAGCGTCGTGGTACGGGCACGCGCAGCAGAACTCGAAGCCGAGACCACCGTGGCGCTGCTGCCCATGGCGGTGCCGACGCTCCTCGCTGCGGCAGGGGTCTGGACCCAGGCAGGCTACGGCGGGCCTGTCGTCGTCGGTCCGGTGGCGTCGTTTCTATCCCCTCTACCTCTTGAGTTGTTTC
>JBMTAX010000145.1:0-7138 GCA_049429145.1 Myxococcota bacterium | reverse complement strand
GCGCGCAACCGGTAGGAGGGGGCGTGGCGCTCGAAGGAAGCGGTGACGGCAGCTCGCTCAAATCGAAACGCCAAAAGGAGACGCCCTCTTGCCACGAGGTTGCGCTGGCATTGACGACGACAGGCTGAGGGTTTTTGTAATCGAAGTTACGGATCCCGGTCATCCATGGACAAGTGTGCATCTCGCCGAGGCCCGCGCGATAGGGGGAGTTATGGAAGGCGATGAGATTCGATGATGCGGGATGCACGAAGGGATCTTCGGCGGAACAATTGGGGGAAGACGCACCTCCCACGAACCAAGGGCTGGAGCCCAACAAACGCTCGGTATCCCCATCCCAGGCGAGCGGAGTGCCGCTCAATTCGACACGCCCCACATCGGTCCAGCGGTCAGTGGGATCGGGCAGCTCGTCGGCGACGCCAAATAATAACGCGTTATCACCCTGCCAATGGGATTTGTCTCCCTGACGAAGAGGCAGCAGAACTCCGCTGGTCAAATCACGTACATTGACCTCGAGGCGGTTGCCGATCACCTGATCGAATGCGATCTTGGTGCCATCTGGAGACACGGCTGGAGAGAACGAACAGGGTTCCGAAACGACGCTCGTAATGCCCGATGCACTATGGGCACTCGTGTCGAAGGTCACCGCGAAAATCTCGCACGCCGACGGATTGAATCGATTACACGTTGCTGCCGGGCCGATGGGGACGTAGAGCAGAGTGGTTTCGCGAAGGGGTGCAGGCGATGCGTCGTCATCTCCCCCTGCGTCCGCGCTGATATCGCTACCCGCATCGGCCCCAGCGTCACGATCGACACTACTCCCCGCATCAGAACCCGGGTCTTGCCCCGCATCACGACCTGCATCGACGCCTGCGTCACGTTCGCCAGTCGATCCACCCTCTCGCGGCCCCGCAGCTGCCCCAGTGTCTTCACCAGGCTCTTCTGCACCAGAGACTTCGGCCACACTGGTACAGCCCACGAGGCACCACAGAAGGCCCCACATCGCGGGACTGCCCCATGTCCGACCATGGTTCGTCCCGAAATCGCGATGTGCCATCCGTCCCTCCTGGATGGTACGCGCGCACGGCACAGTCTTCGCTGAAGGCACTTCTGCACCGACGAAGATCGGCTGAGCGATAGCTCGCGGGTGAAGAGCATTCGGTCGCATCCCTGAGGACAGGTTCTCGCGAAAGCGGTCGGCCACCGACCACGCGAACGTCGCGTCTTGGCGTCGAGACATGTTGTGCTCCTCGCTGTCTCCGTGGGGTTCGGTTCCGGGAGCATACGCGCGCTCGGCCGGCGATGACCAGCGATGCTTCTCGTTTGCTCCTGCCCAGGCGTTCGCTACGCTACGCTCCGGGAGCGAGGTCAAGTATTCTCGAGGTGGAGCATGAGAGAGAAAGCCCGAGTCGAGCGCAGCGCACATGGCGACGTAAACACGCGGTACGACGACCTGTCGCTGGAATGCGCGGTGCCTCCGGCGCGTCTCGCTACCGCAGTTCTAGAGGCGCCCCCTCATGCTCGAACACCCTCCCGGTGGGCGTGGGCGTTGTTGTCATCCTCACTCCTCGTTGCGAGCTGCTCACCGGTGCTCGCCCCCATAGAGCCCGTCAAGCTCGGCATCTTGAACCCTACCTCGGGCGCGCTCGGCTCTCTCGGGCCGACATGGGAAGATGCATCCCGTCTCGCCGTCGAGCAGATTAATTCGGCGGGGGGACTCTTCGACGGGCGACGACTCGAGCCCATATTCTTCGACACTGCGACGCTGCCAAACCGTGCGGCGGAGGTCGCACGAGAGGCTCTCGAAGAGGGTGCGGTAGCCCTTGTGGGACCGGCGTCGTCGGGGGCGAGTCTTGCGACCATCGACGTCGTCGCGGGCTACGAGGTCCCACAAGTCTCGTGTTGCGCCACCTCACCGACGCTGACCGCTGCCGATGATTGGTTCTTCCGCACCACGCCCAACGATCTGCTGCAAGCCAAAGCCGTAGCGTACGTCGCAGCGCAGGGCTTCGAGGGCGTCGTGACCCGCTCCCCCTGCCCCGAGGCCGCGGTGCTGTACCGGGACGACGGCTATGGCAGCGGACTTGCCAACGTCTTCATAGAGGCATTCGAAGGACGCGCCATCGCCGACTCAGCACGCACCGGTCGCATCGTCGCCAACGTGGCTTACGCAAGTGATTTCCAAAATCTCGATGCGACGGAGGTGGCTTCCGATTTCGCCGCTCAGTTCACTGCCGCACATGATTCCGGAATCGACAATGTATGCATACTTCTCGTGTCCTACCCTGACGATGGGAATGCGGTCCTGCGCGCCCTTGAGCCGGTGCTCGCTACCGCCTCGGAAGACGGCGCCACATTCACCCACAGCTACCTCGCCACCGACGCCCTCTTCGACAATGCGTTCGCCAGTTTGGCCGGCGGCTTCGGGCTCAAAGTATTGGGGACGGCACCGACGCACGCAGACAACAAGGCGTATGACACCTTCCGCAGCGCTTTCCAGGCTCGCTTCGGGACAGAGCCGGGTAACTTCACCTCGAATATGTATGACGCCGTCATGCTCCTCGGTCTCGCCATTACGAAGAGCCGCAGCACGAAAGGCAGCGATATTCGTGATGCCCTCTTCGATGTCTCTCGAGAGGGCCAGCGCTTCGTCTCCGATTCACGCGGGGCGTTTTTCGGCGAGATGGCCGAGGCGCTCCTCTCAGGAAATGACATCGACTACGTGGGTCCAGCGGGAGAGCTCGACTTCGACGACAATGGCGACGTCATCGGGGACTTCTCCCTGTGGCAGCCAGTCCCAGGCGCGGGTGGGGGCTATGAGGTGCGAGAGACCGACTTTCTGCCCTACTCGACCTTCTCCCCATGAGGCCCCTCAAGACGCGTCCCCTGCGTGCGAGCGCGAGTTCGCTATGCTACGTGCGACGTCGTAAGGGGTGCCTTGTGCTACAGCGTTGTTCCTTGTCTCTCATCCTGGTGGTGTTTCTCGTCGGATGCGACATGCCGACCCCTCAATCACCCGCCGAGCCCATCGGCGAGTACCCATCGTGGGGGAAAGGCTTCGGCGAGGAGGCCACGCAGCCTGCGAGCGCGGGCTCGCTCCTCGCGGGCGGTGGTATGGCGGCGGGAAACGCCGAAGACCAAGAGGGCGAGGTACCGCGCGACACCCCGAACGCGGCTGTCTCCTCAGGCGGTGGAGGTTCCACCACGCCGAACCAACCGAGCCCCTTCGCGAATGAAGACTGGAGTGGCGGCGACATCGAGACAGGACGCCGGGTCTTTGTGAACCAATGCGCTAGGTGCCACGGTGTCGAGGGCAAAGGGGGAATGGTGGCGGGAATCGGCATGGTTCCCACCCTGCGCGATCCGTCTTGGCATGACCGCATGAGCGACAAGGCCCTTGCCTCCACCATCGCCCACGGCAAAGGAGCCATGCCAAGCTTCATGCAGCTCGTCGACGGCAAGGAACTGCGCGGCGTCATCGCTTACGTGCGAACCCTCAAGCGATCCGCAGACTGACCGACGAGAGCGCCGGCACCCAACCACGAGGAGACGGGCTCACGGCAGGAGCGCCAGCGCGGCGCGATTGCCTCTTGCGGAGAACTCTGCATAAACAGGCAGCCCTCAGAGGGGGCAGGAGTGGCGTCGAGGATGATGCATGTCGCAGTGGTGGGTGCCTCAGGATATGCCGGTGCGGAGCTCGCCGCGATCTTGGCACGGCATCCGAACGTTGGTGTTCTGTCGTTGCACGCGGACAGCTCCGCTGGCCAGCAGCTCTCCTCGCTCCACCCCCAACTGACAGGCCTCGTCGATGCGCAACTCGCGCCCTTCGTCGCGGCGGAGCTCGCGCAACGCGACATCGTCTTCCTGGCCCTGCCCCACGGTGCTGCAGCCCGTGCGGCGGCAGAACTTGTTGGGCGGGTTCGCCACGTCATCGACCTATCCGGGGATCTTCGTCTCGCCGACGAGGAGGAATACCGCACGTGGTACGGCACAGGTCACCCTGCTCCAGAGCTCCTCGGACAAGCGGTCTACGGTTTGCCCGAGCTCTTCGGTGCGGAGCTGCAAGGGGCCCCCCTCGTCGCCTGTGCAGGTTGCTATGCCACGTGCGCCCAGCTCGCGGCGGTGCCGGGTGTCGTGGCCACCGGTGCCGGCGACGTGACCATTGTGGCCTCATCAGGCACCTCCGGTGCCGGGCGCAAAGCCGATGTGTCGTTGTCCTTCTCGGAGGTCTTCGGGGATGTGCGGGCCTACCGGCTCGGTCGCCACCAGCATGTCCCCGAGATGCGCAGAGGGATCGAACAGGCAACCTCCCGCGCCGTAAGGGTGACCTTCGCGCCGCATTTGTTGCCCATCGAGCGGGGCATCTCTGCCTGTGTCGTCATGCCGAACCTCAAGGGCGTGCGGCAAAGCGAGGTGATGGACATCTATCGCGCTCGCTATGAAGGCTGCCCACTGGTGCGGGTCCTCGATCCAAGAGAGCGTCTGCCTTCGTTGCGCGCCGTGGTAGGTTCGAACTTCTGCGAGATCGCACCGGTGGTCGACGAAGAAGGCGGCACGCTCGTGGTGTCAGCAGCCATCGACAACTTGCGCAAGGGCGCAGCGTCGCAAGCGGTGCAGGTGATGAACCTTGTCTGCGGACTGAATGAGCTCACGGGGCTCAGCTTCGCACGTGAGACAACGTCGTGACGACGGCACAAGCGGCTCCACCCCGCCACCAGAAATGGTAATCTGCATGCCTTCTGACCTGCTCCCGTGGGTGACCAACGGCACGTGCGTCTTTGGCCCCGCAGCGAAGAGCGCGAACCTCGCTGGCCGCGAGGTGCGCTCTCACGTCATTACATTCCACAACCGAGGTACATCATGAGCGAACTATGGGGTGGACGATTCACCGAGCCCCTCGACCAAACCATGCGTCGATTCTCCACCTCGCTGCCGGTGGACCGTCGGTTTGCCCGCTATGACCTCGAGGGGAGCCGTGCGCATGCCCAGGCGCTCTTTCGCGCGGGCATCCTCAACGAAGACGAGCGCGTTGCGCTCGAGAACGCATTACGGTTGGTGTTGGCGGAAGTGGAGGCGGGTACCTTCCCACCGCTAGGCACCGAAGCTGACGCAGCCGAGGACGTCCACTCTGCGGTCGAGGCGCGACTCGTGGAGCTGGTCGGTGACGTGGGAAAGAAGCTTCACGCAGGACGCTCGCGGAACGATCAGGTAGTGACCGACGTCCTTTTGTGGCTGCGTGATGGCCTCGCCGGCGTCATCGACGGGGTTTTGTCGTTGCAGCGCGCGCTCGTCGACGTGGCGGAACGTCATCGTGACCTCGTGTGGTACGCGTACACGCACCAGCAGCGGGCGCAGCCCGTGCTCGCGGCGCACCACCTGCTCGCCCACGTCGAAGCCCTCGGTCGCGACGTCGAGCGCCTCGGCGATGCAAAGCGACGCGCCGACCGCTCTCCTTTGGGTGCAGGTGCCTGTGTTGGCTCGACGCTCCCCCTCGATCGGCCTTTGGTGGCGCGTGAGCTGGGCTTCGCGAGCGTCGCGACCAATTCCCTCGACGCCGTGAGCGATCGAGACTGGGCCATTGAAGCGGTCTCCGCCTGCGCACTTGTGATGACCCACCTGTCACGCATCGCCGCGGAGCTCGTGTGGTGGTCGTCGCAAGAAATGAGCACCGCGCGGATTGGCGACGCCTACTGCACGGGGTCATCGATGATGCCCCAGAAACGCAATCCCGACGTCGCTGAGCTCGTCAGGGGCAAGACGGCGCGGGTCATGGGAGCGCTCACGTCGTTGCACATGCTGCTGCACGGCCTGCCTCTGGCCTACAACCGAGATCTGCAAGAGGACAAGGCTCCGCTCCTCGACGCCATCGACACCACCACTGACTGTACCCGGCTGCTCGCTGCAGCGGTGGCGTCGACCACCCTCTATCCGCCTCGTGCCGCGGGGCCAGAGCTTTCGAGCGCCACCGATCTCGCCGAGGAATTGGTGCGACGAGGGGTTCCCTTCCGCACTGCCCATGAGCGCACAGGCCGGCTTGTGCTGGCCTGTGAGAAGAGCGGGCGGGGGCTGGAGCGGGCCACCGACCAGGAGCTGCAGGAAGCCGGACTCGAGGGGCTCGATCGGGCACTGTTGACTCCGATGGGCAGCGTGCGCGCGAAGCAGACCCTGGGGTCCACGCATCCGAACGAAGTGGCGGCCTCCCTCGAGCGGTGGCGCCAACGGCTAGCAGCTGGCTGAGGCGAAGAGCCGCTTCGGTAGGTTTTTGCTCTGCCTTGGCTTCTTGGTTGGGGGGACCATGTCGAGTGTCGCTGGGGCTTCTGAGAGACCCTCCTGAGGGGCAGGCGGGTGCGCTCGTCGACGAAGGTCGGCGTTGCCTCCCCCCGCGAGAGACTGGTCAGCCGCGAGACGCCTGACCGGTCGACGGGGGACGGCTCACCACATGAACCACGCCATCGGGACAAGGGCGACGACCGCCCCGACCAAAACGCCCACGAAGACGCCGCCGAGAACGTCAACGGGGTAGTGCACCCCCAAGTACATGCGGCCCCAGCCCACCAAGATGGCCATCAGGACGAGCAGGGGAGCGGCCGAAGGGATAGCTCCGAACATCGAGATGGCGAGTGCGAAGGCGGCCGCTGTGTGGCCCGAGGGGAAGCTGAAGCGATCGGGGGGAGCTTGGGCCTGGATATCTTGATGGGGACGCGCCCGTCGTACCGTCGTTTTGGCGACGATGACGACGACACGCCGAGTCTGTCGCGTGAGATAGAGCGTTCGCGCGTTGCTGAGCAGTTGGCGAATGCGGCGTTAGGTCGTGTGACTCCGAGTGGTGTTGTGCCGAATGAGGCTGCGATCAGGTCTGCGATTCAAGGTGCTACTGGGTCTGCTGTGATGAGCCGTCCTGACGGCGGCTTTGCTGGTGGTAGTTTGCCTGCTGCGCCGTATGTCAGCCCTGTTGTTAGTCGTCCTGACATTAGCTCTTTGATGGGCAACATTCCGACTGCTGGTCTATCTCGCCCTGAGTATGGTGATGTTTCTCCTGCCTATGTCAGCCCTGTGAGGAGTCGTCCTGATATTACTTATCTTATGGGTAATGTTTCGACTGCTGGCCTATCTCGTCCTGAGTATGGTGACGTTTACGGCT
>JBMTAX010000144.1:0-7147 GCA_049429145.1 Myxococcota bacterium | reverse complement strand
CAACGCACGACGACGAGAGTCACGCCGGGTAGAAGCCAACCCCGTCGTCATCGTCGAGGGAATCCTCACGTTTGTAGACCCAGCCCTGCGCGCGCTGCTCGACATCAAGATCTTCGTCGATACCGATAGCGATATCCGGGCATTTCGACGTATCCGTCGAGATATCGAGCAGCGGGGGCGCAGCTTCGCCTCTGTGCGCGAGCAGTACTACCGCACCGTCCGCCCCATGCACGTCGAGTTCGTGGAACCTTCGAAGCGATGGGCCGATCTCATCATTCCTGAAGGCGGTAACAACCAAGTCGCCCTCGATCTGCTCATCGTCAAGCTCGGTCACGTCCTCGCCAACCACGGCCGCTGACAGCAGCCGCAGTGACGCGCCGTGGGAGAGGGGGGCCCGCTCCTCCCCTCCTCCGCATCGTCGCACCCGTTGCAGTGGCAGGAGCCCCGTTCAGCCATCCGTTGCGCGCGCCAGCTTACCGTCTCGTACGACGTAATCTTCCACCACTGCAGCTGCGAGCGCGCTCGTGGGGTCGACGTGGATCTCGAGACGGCTCATCGCGCCCGCCGCATGTCGGAGCACGCGGGCAGAGTGTGCCTCCTCCGTCACCATGCGACGAAGTCTCTCAAAACCAGGTTCAGCACGCAGGGCCTCCACCGCATCGATGGTCGCGCATTGCACATCGTCAGCGTGGTCGTCGAGGTAGGGAACAAGGAACTCCCCCGCGGTAGATGCGCCCGCCTCAGCGAGACACGCCACCAACTCTTGCTTCCCTTGCGCGGAGCGATAGTCGTCGGGGGAGCGGGCGCCTAACGCCTTCGCGAGGAGCGCAACATACTCATCAGCGGCGGTGAGTTGCCGCAGTGCTTGGGCCGCGAAGGCGATGTGGTTCTCCCGGGAGAGAAAGCGCACGAGCGCCTCCTTTGCCACAGGCCCTTTCTCCACGAGCTCCTCCACGAGCCAGCGTTTCTCCTCTTCGTCCCAGTGTGGGGATTGGACGACGACGGTGAAGCGGGCAAGCAAGCCCTCGATGGCCTCCGGCGTGCCCCACGACAAGAGCCGCTCCATTGCGGTACGCCGATACTCCGGCTGCGAGTACCGCTCTTTTACACGCGCCACCTGCTTGTCGATGTTCTTGGGGGTCGGCTTGTCGCCGCCGATAAGTCCGAACAGGGCCATGGGCTCTCTCCTCGACGAGTCGCACGCTCCTAACCTCTCGGCCTGTGAGTTTCAATCACGGCACACGCCGCGGTACGCTGTCCAGGATAGGAACGGTCACCAAGGCGGCCACGGTACGGAACGTCGGTGCGGTCTTGAGTCGCTCGCTCCTCGGCGCTATCGCGCACCTATGTCACATGCGGAGACCTTGACCCAGCCTTCCCACGACGTCCAAGCCCTCGCAGGACGAGTGGCCGAGGAGAGTGCCTTCGTCGAGGCGGTCCTCGCCGAAGTGCAGAAAGTGATCGTCGGACAGCGTCACATGGTGGAGAGGGTGTTGATCGGTCTTTTGACCGGAGGCCACGTCCTGCTCGAGGGTGTGCCCGGCCTCGCCAAGACCCTCACCCTCAGCACGCTGGCGCAGACCTTGGCGCTCGAGACCAAGCGCGTGCAATTCACGCCAGACCTGTTGCCTGCCGACCTCACGGGCACAGCCATTTGGGACCCAGACCGACGCATCTTCGAACCTCGCAAGGGGCCGTTGTTCACGAACCTCGTGCTCGCCGACGAGGTGAACCGCGCCCCTGCCAAGGTTCAGTCAGCGCTGCTCGAGGCGATGCAAGAGCGTCGGGTCACCATTGGAGACACTACCTACGAACTCCCCCGGCCGTTCCTCGTGATGGCGACGCAGAATCCCGTTGAGCAAGAGGGCACGTATCCCTTGCCCGAAGCGCAGGTCGACCGGTTCATGCTCAAGGTCGTCGTCGGTTACCCTAGCCGTGCGGAAGAGAGGCTGATCATGGAGCGCATGACCGAGGGACACGCGCAGGTCGCGCGCTCGGTCATCGACGCCGCCGCACTCGCTCGTGCGAAGGCGACGGTGGGTGCGCTTTATGTCGATGAGAAAGTGAAGCGCTACATTGTCGACCTCGTCTTTGCGACCCGCGAGCCGAAGGAGATCGGGCTGCCCGATCTCGCGCCCCTCATCGCACACGGCGCTTCACCTCGAGCCACCATTGCGCTGAACCAAGCGGCACGGGCCCATGCGTTTCTTCGCCATCGCGCCTTCGTCACCCCCGATGATGTGAAAGCCATCGCCTTTGATGTGCTTCGTCATCGCGTTCACCTGACCTTTGAGGCAGAGGCTGAAGAGATTCGTGCCGATGACATCGTAAAGCGGGTGCTCGAGACCGTGCCTGTACCCTGACCCCTTCTTCTTGTCGTCTCGCCAACGAGGCGCGAGAGCGCAGTGCCGATGGAAGACGTTCACCTCTTGGACCCTGAGGAGAATGAAGACGCTGCCGAGCTGCGAGGCTTGCTGCGGCGCGTGCGGCGCCCCCAGCTGCGCACGCGCCGTCAACGCGCATGGGAGCGGGGCGTGGCACTCCCGCTTCAAGGGGCGGGGCATGGCCTTCGAGGAGAGCCGTCCGTACATCCCCGGCGATGAGCCCCGCCACGTCGACTGGAACGTCACCGCTCGTACGGGTGACCTCTACGTGAAGCAGTTCATCGAGGAGCGCGAGCTGGTCTTGTTGCTCGCCGTCGACCTCTCGGGCTCCCTCGCCTTCGGCTCGAGGGCGCAGACCAAGCGCCAGCTAGCCGCAGAAGCGGCCGCGCTGCTCGCCTTCAGCGCGATGCGGAACCAAGACAAGGTGGGGCTTTTGCTCTTCACGGATCGAGTCGAGCGCATCGTCCGTCCAGCCAAGGGGCGCGCGCACGTTCTGCGCGTGCTGCGGGAGATCTTGGCGACGAGACCTGCGGGCCGCGGAACCGATCTGCACGGAGCGCTGCACACGCTCTCTCACCTGAGCCGCCAACGCGCCATCGTCGCCGTCATCAGCGATTTGCTCGAGCCTGCACGGGGGAACACCCCCGTTGCCTTCGAAGAGCAGCTTCGCACCCTCGAGAAGCCCCTCAAGGGCTTGCAGCAGCGCCACGATCTCTTGGTCATCGAGGTGGAAGATCCGTTGGAGCACCAGGTGCCCGACGTCGGCCTGCTTGCCGTCATAGACCCAGAGACGGGCCGAGAGGTGCTGCTCGACACCAGCCATGCGAGGGCGCGCCATGAATTTTCTCGCCATAGGGAGGAGGAGCGCGCGCACCGACGTGCGCTGCTGCAACGCTTCGGCGTGGAGCGTGTGACCCTCACCTGTGGGAGCGACGCGAGCCAGGCTCTTGTGCGCTTCTTGCGCCGGAGGGCTCGTCGATGAGACACCTCGCATGGTTCTGCTTCGCGCTGTGCATTCCCGCGGTAGCCCTCGCGGTCGACGTAGAGCCGGGGCGCTTTTCTTTGCGCACCCGCGTGGAGCCAAACCCCGTCAACTTTGGCGAGGGCTTCGAGCTTGTCATCGAGCTCAAGCGTGCCGAGAACGACCGCCTGTCGTTGCCTGCCGACATCCCAGCCACGGCTGCGGCTCCCCTCGCTGGGCCACCACGTCGACGGCTGGGGACACCGGTGAATGAAGTGGGCGGCACGGCGAGCGTGCACGAGGAGATCCGTATCCCCTTCCTCGCCCTCGACCTCGACGAGGTGAAGACCCCGGCTTTGATCTTGCGTGCCCCCGATGGCGAGGCGGTCGAGGTCGCGGCGATGCAGGTCACCGTTGTCGTCGATAATGCAACGGAAAAAGATGATGCTGAGGCGAATCCGGCGCTGCGAGAAGCTCCGCCCCTCTTCACCTACACCGTTTTCGATGACCGACCTCTGTGGGCGCTCGGTCTCGTCGTGCTGGCACTCGGGCTCTGGTGGGCAGGGCGGCGTTGGTGGTCGCGCCTAAGGGCCTGGTTCGAGCGCCGAGTCCCACATGATTCGTCGGCACAGGCACCGCCCCCTCCGGCGCACACCATCGCCCTCGAGCGTCTCGAGCAGTTGCTGTCCGCCGGTCTCTTGGAGCGCGGGGAGTTGGCTCCCTTTGTCAGCCGTCTCATGGATGAGGTGCTGCGTGACTATCTGGAGAGGCGTTACCAGGTGCGGGCGGGTACGCGCACGACGGCCGAGCTGCTCGCTGGCCTGCTAGAACTAGACTTTCACGGTCTTGACCTGGGCGAAACCCGGCGACTTCTCGACGACGCTGACCTCGTGAAATTTGCGCGTGCTGAAATCGCGGGCGACGTAGCCCGTGGCATGGCTGGTCGCGTGCGTAGCTTGATCCTCGCTACCCGCGAGACGTCGCTCCCCGTCGACGGAGCGGCCTCATGAGCGCAGCACAGGGGTGGCTGGATGCGCTGAGAGCCCTGCGAGAGGCCAATCTCGCAGAGATTCATTTCGATGCACCCTACGCCACTTGGTGGCTCCTCGCAGGGGTGTTGAGCCTCGTGGGCGCTTTCGTAAGACAACCTGCGTTGCCACGTCTCGTGTTCTCTCGAGGAGAAGCGCTCGCCCAGCTCTCGTCCCGCTCGGCGGCGATGTGGCGTTGGCTCGCCCGCAGTGCCTGGGGAGGCGCGGCGCTCCTCATCGGTATCAGCGCGCTGCGACCCGTCGCTCCCGGGGCGCCTGACCCGGACCGGGTGGAGGGAATCGACATCGTCGTCATGCTCGATGTGTCAGGCTCGATGCGCGCGGTCGACTTCAAACCCCGCGACCGGCTCCACGTCGCCAAGAAGGTCATTCACGATCACTTGTTGACCCGCCACGATGACCGGATCGGGCTCGTTGTTTTCGCTGGCGAAGCCTTCACCCAAGCCCCTCTGACCCACGACAAAAGATTACTGTCGACGTTGCTCGAGGGGGTCAGAACCGGCGTCATCACCGACGGCACGGCGATCGGTGACGCGCTCGCCACGGGCGTAAATCGACTGAGGGACTCGCGTGCCAAAGGCCGCGCCCTCATCTTGGTCACAGACGGTGACAACAACGCAGGAAACTTGTCTCCCGAGGCCGCTGCCCAGCTCGCCAAGGAGATGGGATTGCCTGTCTTTCCTATCCTCATCGGCCGCGGGGGACGTGTGTCGGTTCCCACCGGTGGCGTCGATCTGCTGGGGATGCCCAGTTACCAGCAGGTGGTCATGCCCGTGAACCCGTCGTTGCTTCAGGAGATCGCGTCGGTCACAGGAGGTCGTTTCTTCTCGGCGCAGAGCCCAGCAGAGCTCGAGACCAGTTTTCAGCGCATCTTGTCCGATATGGAGAAGACTAGACTGGAGGCCGGACCCGTCGTCAGGCGGCCCATCGACCTTGGACCGCTGTTGCTTCTCCCCGCCTTCGCCTTGCTGTTCCTTTCTTTGTGCTTGTTCATGACGCGCGCCTCGACGGTGCCCTGAACCCAACGGTGAATTTGCGGTCGCCATGAGCTTCGCCTACCCAAGCTACTTGTACTTGCTCCTCGTCGTGCCGGTGCTCGGTGCGCTCCTTTTCGTGGAAGAACGAAGACGTGAACGACGGTTGTCCCTCCTCGGAGACATGGGGTTGCTTCGCCGCTTGAGCCTAGGGGTCTCTCGTCGACAAAGACGGCTGCCACGCCTCATCGGCATCGCGGGGATGGTCTGCCTCATCGTCGGCCTCGCAGCGCCGCGCTACGGCGAACGCACCGAGCTGTTGCCTCATCGCGGCCTCGACGTCGTCTTTGCCATCGACGTGTCAGCCTCCATGCGCGCCCGTGACGTACGACCCGATCGTCTCACCCGAACGAAAGCAGAGTTGTCGCTGTTGCTCGACAATCTGCGGCAGAACCGGGTGGGTGTGGTGGCCTTTGCGGGAACGGCCTTCGTGCAGTGTCCCCTCACCACTGACCTCGAGGCTGTTCGCCTCTTTCTGAACGCGCTCGACCCAGCCGTGGTGCCTCAGGGGGGGACCGACCTCGCAGCGGGCCTGCTCACCGCGCATAATCTCTTCGAGGCCGAGGCCGAGGGCGACCCTGCGGCACGAGAGGCGGGGAGACTGCTCGTCATCGTCACCGACGGAGAAGATCATATCGGCGGGCTCGACGATGCTGCGGTCAGACTTCGCGATGCCGGGATAGAGGTGATCGTGCTCGGTGTTGGCAGCGTCGCTGGTGAGCCCATCCCGGAACTCGACGGCGCTGGCAACATCGTCAGCTACAAGCGGGACCGCAGGGGAGATACCGTGATGACCCGCCTCTCATGGCCCGTGATCGACGAGCTCGCACGAAACAGTGGCGGGGTCGCGGTCGAGGTCATGGGTACGTCTGACTTTGGAGCTAGCGTGATCGAGGGAAGGCTCGCGCAGCTCTCTCGTCGTGACTTCGAGGCACGCGTGAAGCGCATTGCGATCGACCGCGCTGCGTGGCCGCTCTCGCTGGCTTTTCTGCTCCTCGTCACCGGATTGCTCTTGTCTGAGCGCCGTAGAGTTGCTCCGAGAGAGGTGCGCTCTCCTCGTGTTGCCGTCCCCGCTTCGGTGCGTTCGCTCATGGCAGCCATCGCGGTTCTATGGGGGACTCGCGCCGGTGCCGATGTAGGCTGGCTCGAGCGCGTCGATCCTTCTCTTCAAGCGGGCGCAGAGGCCCTTGCGAGTGGTGACTTCGACGAAGCGATCACGCGCTTCCGAGCGGCCGAGCCTGACAGCGACGACGAGCGGGCGATGGTCGAGTACGACGTGGGCAGCGCACTCTATGCCCAGGCACGTCCCGCCGATGAAACCCCGAAGGCGGGGGAAACCGGTGCCGATACCTCCCGTGTCGACGAGAAAGTGATGCAAGCCGCGGCCGAGGCTTTCGCACGGGCGTACGGTCTCGCTAAGGACGAGCAGCTGCGTTCGAGCGCCGCGCTCGCGGAGGGCAACGCCTACGCCCGCAGCGGTGACCTCGATCGTGCGGTCGGCGCATACCGACGCTCGTTGCTCGCCGCCGCCGACAATCATGCGGCTCGGGAGAACCTTCGCACTACCCTGCGCGCTTTGGCGTCACCTCCTCCTCCCCCGCAAAGTGGTGAGCAGCAAGGGGACGAGAGTCACGACGAGGACAAGCAAGGTAATGAGCAGCACGGCGGCGAGCAGCAAGGCCATGGGGAGCGACAAGCGCCACCGGATGAGCAGGGCAA
>JBMTAX010000143.1:0-7283 GCA_049429145.1 Myxococcota bacterium | reverse complement strand
CTCGCATCGCTCTGCATAACGTCGACAGGGATGGGCAAGGTGACCGGTGCCGTCGTCTCCTCGGGGAGCATCGACATCTCGTAAGACATCTCGACGTCAGGTGTGGCCGCGCTGGCGGAAAGAGCAAGGGAGATAAGCAGGGCGGGGATCATGGTCTACTCCTCACGGCCACCGTGAGACTTCTGCCCACGGGATGAAACGATGCTGGTGATGCGGACGCCAAAGCGCTCTCCGACGACGACGGCCTCGCCGCGGGCGATGAGACGACCGTTGAAGCGGACGTCCAGAGGGGTGCCGGCCATCTTGTCGAGGTCGATGACCGCGCCGGGCGCGAGTTCGAGGACCTCGGCGAGGGGGAGTCGGGTGCGCCCGAGCTCGACAGTGACGTCGAGGGGGATGTCGCGCAGGTCTACGAAGCCGCCGTCGCTCTGGGGCGCGTGTCCGACGTCTTCGCTCTCGGGGGACTCTGGTTCCATCACGACTCCTATGGACTGCCGTCGTTGGCCTTGTTCGCGGCCACCGGCACGCGGGTGCGGACGGCGCGTTTGTCTTTAGCCAGCCCCGTGCCAACGAGCTGGTGCTGTCGCGGCGGAGGAAGGGCGCGGTTGAGCAGGGGCTCTTTACGGGCGGTGGCGGGGTCTTGGGTCTTCGCGATGACCCTCTCTATGACGGCGACGATGCGTGAGCCTCTCACCTCGGGACGCACCTCCAACTTCTTCTCGCCGGCGAGGGTCGCGATGAGAGGGCCGCCTTCCAGGGAGTCGAGCAGGAGCACGTCGCCCTCCGCGAGGCGCTCTCCCTCGAGATAGGTGAGCTGACCACGACCTAGCTCCACCACGAGGTCGAGCTCTACGCCCTCCACCTCTTCCGCCAGCTCCCGCCAGCGCGCTGTCTTCATCGAGCGACGGCGGGGCACGATGAGGTCTTCCCGTGCTTGCTCGAGCACGACGAAGGGCAGCGCGAGGCGCAAGTCGCCCTCGATGTCGCCGGCGAGAGAGAAGGACGCGACAATGGCCACGTCTTCGTCGGTGAAGCGCCCGGCGAGGCGCGGGTCGGTGGTGACGTCCGTCAGGCGGGGCGACAGAGAGATGACGCCGGCAAACGACAGGTCTATGGCGCGCTCGAGGGAAGCGAGGAGGCGCTTGAGCACTGCCAGCTCGAGCAGCGACGGGGCGCTGGGGTCGAAGGCGGGGCTGCCATCGCCTTTGGCGCCTACCGTCGCGAGCAGGAGCTCAGCGGCGAGGGTGGCGGGGACGAGGGCGAGGCCTGGTTTGTCGGCGGCTTGCAGCTCGACGACCCCGACCACGCCATCGTTGTTTTCGGCGAGCAAGTCCTTGAAGCGCGCGCGGGTGATGCTCGAGAAGCGCGGCTCGATGGACTTGGAGGTGACCGACGACAACAAAATGGCGAGTTTGTTGCCGATGCCCCGGCAGATGGCCTCGAGCTTCGGCATGGGCTCGGGCACGTTCCGCTCGGGGTTCGTCAGGTCGAGGGGCGAATAGACCACCTCAGAGCGCCCCGTGTTCTTGCCGAGGGCGCTCATCAGGGAGTCGAGCTCTTCAGGTAATAGGGTCGCCATGGGCCTACTGGATCACGAAGTTGGTGATGTAGACGGCACGCAGGGTGCCGCCGAAGAGCGGACTGAGGCGCTCGGTCAACGCGGCTTTGCATTCTTCGAGCCCACGAGCGCCGCGCAGGTCCTCGAAGGTACGGTCGCTGAGGTGACGCAGCACCACTTCGCGGACCTGCGGCGTGAGTTTGGCGGCGGGGTCGAGCTCGGTGTCGGGCTCGAGCTCGATGCGCATCGACATCCGCAGGTAGCGCTCTCGCTCGGGGTTGCGCAGCCTCACGACGAAGTCGTCGAGGGTGAGCAAAGGCCCGGGTTTGTTGTCTTCCTTCTCGACCTCGGGAGCGGGGCCCGCGTCAGCGGTCTCCTCCTCGGCACCGGCCGGGGCGGCAGCAGCAGAGGTCGCGGCGCCCCCGAAGAGCTGCCCCTGCATCACCACCACGCCCAAAAGGGCAAGGGTGGCGAGCAGGTTCAGCCCTTGGAGCAACACCCCGGCCTTGCTTGGACGAGGGGGTGGCAAGTCAGGCGCGGCGGCCTCAGCAGCATCAGCAGATTCGTCAGCCATGGGAGTCCTCGGTGGATCAGCGCTTGAGCTGGACGAGCTCGGCGAGCAGCTGGTCTGCGGTGGAGATGGTCTTCGAGTTCGCCTGGAACGAGCGCTGCGCGACGATCATGCGCACGAACTCCGACGCGAGATCGACGTTCGACTGCTCGAGAGCGCCCGCGACGAGGATACCGCGGCCACCGGCACCTGGCTCGCCGATGGCGGGCTGACCGGCCGCGGGGTTCGCCGCGAAGAGATTGCCGCCGATGCGATCGAGCTGGTCTGGTGCGGGGAAGTCAGCGAGGGCGACCTGCCCGAGCACGCGGGTCTGGCCGTTGGTGAAGGTGCCAACGATGTTGCCCCCGTCGTCGATGGCGATGCGGGCGAGGTCGCCTGCGGCGAAGCCGTCTTGGCTGACGAAGGTGGTGGCCGAGGGAGCAGAGAACTGCGTGATGCCGCCGGTGCCGTCGCCGCCGTTATTGATCGCATTGCCGAAGTCGAACACCAGCGGCTGCGGAGCCGTGGCACCGAGTGGCTGGAAGTCGTCGTTGAACTGTTGGCTATCGAGCAGCTTGCCATCGGTGTCGAAGGTGAGGGTGCCTCCGGCGATCTCGGTGAGTTCACCAGGATTGCCGTTGCTCACCGTGTCTCCGTCGACCATCGCGTGATAGGTCCACTCGGCGTCGGCGGTCTTCTCGAAATAGAGAGTGACTTCGTAAGCTTCCCCAAGCGAATCGTAGACGGTGGTCGTCGTGGAGAAGTTCGACGTCGACGAGGGGTTCAGCGGATCGAAGGGACCGACGATCTCCGCCGATGAGTCGAGGTTCGCCCGAATCATCACCTCGGTGGTGGTGCGCGGCGGTGATGTGGCTTCACCGACGAGGAGGTCACCCATGGAGCCGGTGACATTGCCAAAGGCATCGGCCTGATAACCCTGCAGGCGCAGCCCCTCGAGGGAGGTCATGTAGCCCTCGTTGTCGAGAGTGAACTGCCCCGCGCGGGTGTAGTAGCTCTGCGCGCCGTCTTTCACGATGAAGAGGCCCTGCCCCTGGATCGCGAGATCGGTGGCGAGGCCCGTCGTCGTCAGCGCGCCCTGGGTGAGGATCTTTTGGACCGCCTGGAGGCGCGTGCCGAGACCCACCTGGCCGTTTACACCGGCGAGGGAAGCGCCGAGCATGTCCTCGAAGGCAGCGCGGCTTCCCTTGAAGCCGATGGTGTTGGCGTTGGCGATGTTGTCGCCGACGATGTTGAGCTCGGTGCTGTTGGCGGCCATTCCCGCAGCGCCGATGTTGAGTGAACTAGACAGGGTCATCGCGGTTCCTCCTTCACGCGCCGGGCGGCCTTCGCCATGCGCGTGTCGCTAGTTTGCAAGGAGGAGGCCAGCTGACCGATGCCCTCAGGCGGAGGGCTCGCGCACCTCGACGACGTCTGCGAGCACGATGCTGTCGCCGTTGGCGAGCTCGAGCCGGGGGAGGCCCGCGTCGAACGACACTCCCGTGACGCGGGTCTGCTGACGGACCGTCACGTCGATGGCGCTACCATCGGTGGCGGCGGCCACCACCTCGACGGAGTACTTCCCATCGGGGAGGGGTTGTCCGTCGTCGCCGCGCCCGTCCCAGGTAAACGGCACCTCGCCCTCGGGATGAGCACCGAGAGAGACGGTGCGCACGACGTTGCCCTTCTCGTCTTTGATCACCGCCTTCACTTCGCCGGCGGGTCCTTCGAGCTTCGCGATGAGCTCCTCGGCGACGCCGTCTTTCAGCTCGACGCTGTCCGAGATGACGCTGACGTCTTTGCCGACGAGGCTCGTCACCGAGAGCTGGTTCGAGGCGGTCTGCGCCACGAGCATGGACTCCAGCAGGGCGGCCTGTTGTTGAGCGAGCTCGATGTTGGCGAATTGCGCGAGCTGCGCCACGAAGGCGGTGCTGTCTTGCGGGCTCGTGGGGTCTTGGTTGGAGAGCTGGGTCAGCAGCAGCTTGACGAACTCGTCTTTGCCGAGAGCGCTGTTGCCAGTGGCGTCGGCGGTGCTCGGCGGCGCGATCGTCGACGGGTTCATGCCTTCGATGGCTTTCATGACCACTCCTTCGCCGTTAGGCCTTCACGTGCACGCCACGACGAGGCGTGCGGCGCGCTGCTAGCTGCTCGATTTCCTGGGCTCTTTCTTCGCGGGCCGCTTGTTGTCCATCGTGGGAGCCCGTGTCGTCGTGTCTGCCGGAGGAGGTGTCTCGTCCTGCAGACTGCTCGCCGCCACCCTCGCCACTTCGGAACTCGAGACGCTCGAGCTCAATGCCCTGCGCCGCGAGGGCGGCACGCAACTCGAGGGCACGCGCCTCGAGAGCTGCCGAACCAGCCCCCTGCACCGCCACCGAGATGGAGTTCCCCTGCAGACGCAACGTCAGCTCAACCTCGCCATGGCCCTCGATGTCGACCTGGACGCGGGCCTCCTCGGCAGAGAGCTGCACGCGAGCGTCGAGGGCGTCGAGCACTCGCTCCAACAAGAAGTCAGACGGGCTCGGCGGCGGAGTCACCGTCATCGCTTCGACAGAGGCTGCGGGCAGCGGTGGCTGTGCCAAGAAACGGTCGCTCGTGGTGGGGGTGACGACGTCAGCGGCGTTCGACACAGGCGGTAGGGCAGCGGACTCCTCGAGAGGGCCGGGGAGGGCCGGCACCTCTGGCGGCGCAGCGGCCTCTGCCGGGAGGGCGTCTTGGCGCCATGTGTCGTCGAGGGCAGCAGCGGCCGACATCCCGTGATGACCCAACTGCGTCGTCACCATGTCGTGGAGTTCACGGCCGAGCTGCGCCGTGGCGATGAGGCGCTGCTCGAGCCCGTCGACGGCCGCCGCGCTCACTCTGGCCTCTGGGCTTGACCCGGCGCGACCGGAAAACCCAAGGGCCCGCAACGAACGCATCACCTGCTGCAGGGTCTCCTCGACCCGGGACGACGGGCGCAAACCCCCGGCTGCCCGCGTCGCGGCGGCGACGGAGCCCTGCATGGACGCAGCCGCGCGGGGAAGATGATGGTCAGGGTCAAAAGCCGGTTGCGCCGTCGCGACGACCGGGAGTTCCGTATGCCCGGCTCCCAAGGAATCGCCGGCGATCGGCTCTCGCACCGTCGACATCGAACGCGAAGCTGCGCCTCGAGAATGGCGTGTCATGGTCGCGGTCTCCCCGAGGACTGCCCCCGTATGTGGCGTGGAAGGCTGCGTTTTCTCGAGCGGGGCCGAGTGTTTGCGGAGCGCAGATGCCTTCCCTTGCACAGGCTCGCCCCGCTCGACGGCGACGAAGCCCAAGACATCAGCGACGGCCGTCCCCGCGGGCTCATCGGTGTCCCGACTCGCGCGCAGCATCTCGCTCTGAAAGCCGGCGTCGTCAGGGGCAGTGGTCTTTCGGCGCGCGGGGTTCGCGGTCTGAGCGGGGTGGGCGAAGGAGAGGTCGAGGGCCTTCATCGCGCGCCGCCCTTCGGGCCGTTTGCCAGGTATTTGACGAGGGAGGTTGCTCGCTCCGGGTCCATCACCGCCAGCACCGCGCCGGCGTCCTTGGGCTTGAGGCGGCCCAAGACGTCACCAGCGGTGTCATTGTCGAGGGCGGAGAGCAGGCCCGCGGCTTTCGGCGGGGGCATGTTGCGGATGGCATTGGCGAGGACGACGCGGCCTTGCTCCTGCTCCTCGGCGCCATTGCCTGGCTTGGCCTTCTGCGCCGCGGCCTTCAAGTCGCCCTCGTCGAGACTCGCTGCCTCCGCCTTGCGCTTGGCGAGCTCCTCCGCGGCCCGGGCTTCGCTTGCCTCTTTGCGCGCGATGGTGTCCTCGAGCTGCTTGCGGGCGACGATGAGTTCTTCTCGCAGGGAAGCGATGGCGACCTTCTCGCGAGCGAGGCGCTCCCGCTCTGCGGCGTTGCGTTTCGTGGCCCGCCGCAGCTCGGCCGCGAGGCCGGCGGGGGAGAGCGTCTCGGTGGTGCAGCTGGCGGGCTGGGGGGTGAAGGGCTGGGCGTCGCGCTCTGTGTCCATGGCCGGGACATCCTCAGCAGCCGCAGGCTTCCCTCCGCGGCTCCCTTCCGCAGGTGAGCCCTTCGCAACGGCGCTCGGCGGCTCTTTGGTGGGCAGATCTCCGAGGGGGCCCATGCCCCCGGGCGCGGCCGACGCGGGTGTGGCCCCGCTTGGCTCCGCGGCCTCGGAGGGCTGCTCGGCGGCGGCGGGTTCTGCCTGGGCGAGGCGAAGCACCTGGTCGACGCCGGGGACCTGCTGGAGCAGCCCCTGGCCGTTGGTCGCGAGAGCGATGCCGGCGGCGACGAGGCCTCCGGTGACCCATCCGGAACGGGAGGAGGCGCTCATGGGGCTCCCTTCTCAAGCAGGGCCGAGCGCAGTCGGCCGATGGCCTCTCCGCGACCGGTGCGTTCGTCAGGGGTCTGACGCAGGAAGGTCATGAGCGGTTCGCGCTGGCGCAGCGCCGCGTCGACCCGCGGGTTACTGCCGCTGACGTAGGCGCCTGCGTCGACGAGGGGTGCCGCTTCCGCGAGGGTTGACAGCACCTCGCGGGCGCGGCGGGCGAGCTCTTGCTCTGGGTTCGAGACGATATCAGTCATGACGCGGCTCACGGAGGAGAGCACGTCCACTGCAGGAAAGTGGCCAGCTCCGGCGAGCCGCCGCGAGAGCACCCAGTGGCCGTCCAAAGCCGCGCGGGCTGCGTCGGCCACGGGGTCTGACATGTCATCGCCTTCGGCCAGGACTGTGTAGACGGCGGTGATGCTGCCAGCGCGGCCGCCAGGCTGCGGTGCCCCCATGCCGGTGCGCTCCACGAGGCGAGGTAAGTGTGCGAAAACACTGGGTGGATAGCCTTTGGAGGTCGGCGGCTCCCCCGCAGCCAATCCAATCTCCCGCTGGGCCATGGCCACCCGGGTCAAGGAGTCCATCAACAAGAGCACCTTCATGCCTTGGTCACGAAAGTGCTCCGCCACGGCGGTGGCGGCGTCGGCAGCGTACACCCGGGACAGTGGCGGCGAGTCGCCGGTGGCCACTACCACCACGCTCCGCTGTAGGCCGGAGCCCAGGTCCCGCTCGATGAACTCGCGCACCTCGCGACCGCGCTCGCCGATGAGCCCCACCACCACTACGTCGGCCGAGGCGGCCCGGGCGAGGCAGCCGAGAAAAACCCTCTTGCCGACACCGGCGCCCGCCAT
>JBMTAX010000142.1:0-7399 GCA_049429145.1 Myxococcota bacterium | reverse complement strand
GTGGTGGACCAAGTGGCTCCCGGCATCTCCTTCGATGAAAATGGAGAACTGGTAGGTAACGCGGCGGTGATGGCGACACTCAGGCGCGACGGCGGCGGAGGCCTCAGTGAGGAAGGCCTCGTGCCACCGCTGGCAAGGGCGGCGGCTTTGGTTGATCGCGCTCCGACGGAATCTCTCGCCATGCTGCCCGCGTCGGAAGATGTCATCGAGGATGACTCTGAGAAACGGTTCACTGCACTGATCAGGGCGCGAGCCCTCGATGTACTGGGCCGTCCCCTCGATGCCGTGGCCACCCTGAAGGATCTTTCCCTACAGGTCCCGTTTCACCAGGGGCTCGAGGCCAAACAGCTGGAGCTGCGCGTTCGAGGGGGGCGATGTCTGGACGCGCTCCCCAACGCGCGCCGCCTCGCCGCAGAGGGAGGCATCGATGGAACGATTTCGTACCTGCGCTATCGCTTGTTGTGCTTCGGCCTCGTCGATGAAGTGATCCGGGATGCGGGCACCCTCCTCGCGCTCCCGAGACTTCCGAGCCTCCATCAGGCGCAGCTGCACGGAATGGTCGCCCTCGCCCACTTGCAGCGTGACGAGGTGGGCGAAGCCCTCGCTGCGTGCCTCAAGATGCGGGCACTCGACCCTTCGCACCGCGAGACGGCGCTGATCGCTGCGCGCTGTGCCTTGTTGGAAGACCTCCCGATACCTTTCGAAGACGGCAGCGTCCCGACGAACGACGCAGAGCGTTGGGCGGCGAGCGTCGCGCGACTGCAGCGAGGTGAGCCTCTTCCTTCGTGGCCTGAAGCACCCACGTGGCACCGGGGCGCCGCGTTCTTGCGCGCCCTTGAGGTGCTGCCAACGCGAGGCCCTGTCGCTGCCGTCGACGAGGCCCGCGGGGCCCTGACGGCCCCCCCATGGGATGGAAGCCCCGTGGTGCCGGTTTCATATGCCGAGATGTCGGCCGCAATTGGCTGGCTGCCACCGACGCAGCGAACCTTCGCGGAAGCGCTGGCTCGGGCGCTGACGGGCAAACCCCTCGATGGGCACAACCTGGAGGCCTGGGGCGGTCTGCTCCAGGCGTCAGTCACCTACGCGGCACGGCTTGACCGCACCAAACGTTCGACCTCTCTCCCGCAGGCAGAAGCGGACTTGATCGAACGCCCAGAGCTACGCCGGTCGTCGTTGGCGCGGTACCTGAGAAATGGCGGTCGTCGCGCGGAGACTTTCCTCCGCGATACGCAGCTCGGCGCTCTCGCTGCCTATGAGCTTGAGCTTCGAGGAGGGCAGATTGCCTCCCGGGCAGCGGCCCTTGCGGCCCGCCATCGTCATCACCCCTGGCTTGCCGCCCTGGAAGTACATCGCAGCGCGCAGTGATGCCGGGCCAGATGACTAAGTTGTGATAGCGCTGCACGCCTCAGAGGCGCGGCAAGAGCGTAAACAACTTCGAGAGAAAGAAATCTACGAGCACCACCATCACTGAAATGTTCACCACCGTGCGCGTCGTGGCGGTGCCAACCCCTTGTGTCCCCTGCCCGCAGGTCAATCCTTCGTGACACCCGATGACGGCGATGCCGAAGCCGAAGAAAAATGGTTTGAAGAATCCTTGGGCGAAGTCGGTGAGGTGAATGGTGCTCAATGTAGACTTGAAGAAGTGGGTGAATGACAGATCGAACTGCAGGTAGCTGATGACCATTCCACCAAGGATGCCGACGACGTCGGCAAAGAGCGCCACGATAGGCAGCATCAGCGTCGACGCCACAACCCGTGGCACGACGAGCTTCTGCACAGGATCTGCGCCGAGCGCGCGAATGGCGTCAACCTGTTCGGTGACGCGCATGGAGCCGAGCTCGGCGGCCATGCCGGCACCGACCCGACCGCCTACGACGAGGGCTGTGAACACAGGCCCGAGCTCGCGAATGATCGATAGGCTGGTCACGCGACCGACATAGGGAACCGCCCCCATCGTCTGCAGGGTAACGCCAAACTGCAAGGCGAAGACGAGGCCCACGAAGAGCAGGATCAATGTGGCGATAGGCATCGATTTGACGCCGATCATCTCGCATTGACGAATGACTTCGTTCCAGCCCACAGGCATACGGGTCAGCGTCGCGAAGAAGCGTCCCGTAACCCGACTGAGGGCGCCGAAGTAGGCGATAAAATCTCGAACCCTCGCGCCGAAATAGGCCATGGCGGCCACAGGAGGGCGCAATGGGTTCTCGAGTACTTCGTTGCCAGGGATGGGGGTGAGCGAACGACTCCTCGAGGTCATTTCGCTGTCCCCCGTCCGGGTCGCGAGAATATCTCGAACCCGGCGCGCAGTGCCTCATAGCCCGCGGTCGCAGCGGCAAAATGTTCTGGCGGTGACGAGAGCACAACGTCGTAGACACAACCGTCTTTCTTGATGACGAGTACTTTGAGCTGCCTCGGCACTCCATCGAGGCGAGCAGTCAACTCGCGCTCCAACGCCTCACGTCGACTCAGCTCGAATCGCGTCTCCTGCAGCACTACACGCTCGGTAAATCCGATGAGTAACTCATTGGCGAGGGAGCTGAGTGGCGCATCCTGCACCCCCTCGCAGTGCGAGTTGACGAGCAGCGAAGCAGACAGGTCATCGTGCAGCCAAGTGGCGTCTGCTGTCTGTACCCTCACTTGGCGCCAGGGCGTCGCGGGCTCGGTGATGCGGTAGTGCACCTGGTCGTTGCGAAACACACCGCGGTCGAGCGACGTCCGCCCACAGCCAAGCGCAGGAGAAAGTGCCCAGCAAAGCAACAACGGGGCGACGAGGATGCGGTAACAGACGCGGAACATGGGGGGAACATAGTCTGGCCCTGGGAAAAACGCAGAAGGTTATGAGGGCGCCCGACAGACATCGTTTTCGCGTCGAGAGCTTGCCTCGATGGGTCTGCACCTGACTTGAGCGCACCGTTCAGAAGGGCTCATCAGGCACAGCCGAGCAGTGCCAGACGTGAGGATGACGAGGGGAGCGGATGGTGGTCGCAACAGGTACGCCAGTGAGGCTCCGTCAGGTATGGACCTCAGCGGAAGGTCCGGTGAGCGCAAGGAAGAGGTCCTCTAGTGTCGCCCCCTCGCCGCCAGTGCTTTCCGCTCGCGCTTTCAGCTCTCCAACGGTGGCGTCGGCGACGAGACTGCCCTGGCGCATGACGAGCACCCGGTCGCAAAGTTCCTCGACGACCTGCAACGTGTGCGTGCTCATCAAGACCACTGCCCCGTCGATGGCGGCCTCGCGCAAGACGCGTTTGACGAGCCTTGCCCCTTGCGGGTCGAGGCCCACCATGGGCTCGTCGACGAGCAAAACCTTGGGCTGCCGCATGGTTGCCGCAGCCAGTAACACGCGCTGCCGCATGCCGTGAGAGTAACTCCCGACGAGGTCGTCTTCGCGACCGGCAAGGCCGAAACGCGAGAGTTCAGCGAGACCTCGCGTCTCCACGATGCGTTCATCGAGGCCATAGAGGCCGGCGACATAGTGCAGCAGCTCTCGCGCCGATAACCGCTCGGGCACATAGGGACGATCGGGGATATAGGCGAGTTCACGCTTGGCCCGTTCGGGTGCCGCCACGATGTCGTGGCCCGAGACGCGGATGTTGCCCTCGGACGGGACGAGGAGACCGGCGATAAGTTTGATGGACGTCGTCTTGCCTGCCCCGTTTGGGCCGAGAAACCCAACGACCTCCCCAGGGCGCAGTGCTACCTCAAGGTGCCGCACCGCCCAACGCTCGCCGTAGCGGCGGCCAACGTTGCTGAGCTCTAACATGGGAGCATTTCCCTTTGTCGTCGAACAGTGGGAGCCACCGCCGCTGCACCTAGAGTATGGAAGCGAACGACGCGGCTGTCGAGCGGGAGGCGCAGTTGTACCGCGGTCGGCTCTAGAGGATTCGTAGTCTCTAGAGGTCAGCTCGGTCGACGGGCACCACGCGCAACGCGCCGAGCACCCGCCCCATGGTGAAGGGACTACCGAGCCCCTCGAACAAACGCAGGTGGCTCTCGAAGGGACCAACGCCTGGCAAGGTGGCGTCGACTGGGTGCCAGCGACCGTCGCTGTACACCTCGGCCCACGCGTGCGGTACCAGCACGCCACCGAGGTGCCGATATCCCACCACTGGTCGAGCGGGGTGTCCCGTGGCACGGAGCGCTGCCACGACGAGGGCAGCGGCATCATCGCAGTCCCCCGCCTGTCTCTCGAGTGCGAGGACCGCAGACGGCGGTCCTCCGCCGTCGTCGAAATCGAGGTTCCCGTGCACAGCCTCGGCGAGAAGGAGTGCAGCCGCGAGGCCATTCTCGCGACGCCCGACGCGGCGGGCGAACTCGACGACATCCGGGTGATCAACCTCGAGAAACGGCGCCGCCGCAAGGTGCTGTGGCTCAGGAGGACGGATGTCAGCATACTGGGGCCTGCAGGCGACGACGTTCGGCGCCTCAATGAGGGATTGCCCTGGGCCATCGAGGGCCATCGACGACCAAGGCACCGCTCCCTCAGCGACGAGACGGAGGGCGGCGTAGGCACCGGGAGCAGCCGGAAGCGGAGGATGCAATGGTGCATCTCCTCGGTACAGGCCATGGGAGCCTTGCTTGACCTCGGAGAAGGCCCCCGGGCCCCTTCTTGCCGAGGCCTGGTAAATGGCCGCGGCGATCTCATGCCCCGCGAGGTCCAGGGCAAGAGTCTCTCGACCGGATGGACTGACAAGCAACTTTCCGGGGAGATACTCCCCGGACGGGAGGTCGAGAAACGTCACCTCTACGGGGGAAGCCGGACGTTCGTGCCCGAGAAGGTCGAGCAAGACCACCGGACGTTCTCCGGGGAGGACGAAGGTACCGTGCGGGGTGCGCAGCGTGCCTCGACCGGAGACGATCTCAATCGCGACGTCCCGTCCACCGCGGGGACCCCGACGTTGGTAGTGGGCGTACTGCAAGTCGCCGTCTTTGCCTCGCTTTACCTCGAGGACGGAGCGGTCACTGCCCCACGCAGATGGCAGGTCAAGGTGACGATGAATCACGTCGCCGTCGATTTTCTCCTCCACGACTGCCACGGGCTTGGCGCCGAGCCAGAGCGTGCGAGCGACACCGTGGACGGCGTGGCGGTCCTCATCGGCAGCGGTCGTCGTCACCAAGAACAGCAGCAACGGAAGCCAAGGGGCAGCAGCCCGCATCGCTGTTCTCCGGTCGGACGCTGCAGCGTTGTCTCTCTCCACCGCGATGCCCTTCACTCGAGATGCACCGGCAATATGCGGGAGAAGCGCACTCCTTCCTCATCGACGCTGGCTTCGACCGCGGTCAGCATCACCCCGCGTGATGCGGCCTCGCGCAACGCAGCGGCGTACGCCGGGTCGATGTGTCCCGCTGGCGCCATAGCGGTGCAGTCGGTGCGTTGCACGACGTAGACCATCGCAGCGGCGTCACCCAACTGTACCTGCCGAGCGAGCTCATGCAGGTGCTTGGTGCCACGGGTGCTGACGGCGTCGGGGAAGAGGGCAACCGCCCCCTCGCGCAAGGTCACGTTTTTTACCTCGACAAAACAACGCGGACGCCCCGCCACGTGACCCTCGAGCAGCAGGTCGATGCGCGACCGCTCCGCGCCGTAGGGAACTTCCCTACGGCAGCTCGCATAGCCAGCGAGCGGGTCGAGGTGGTGCCCGAGGATGGTGATCTCTGCGAGTCGGTTCGGGACCATGGTGTTGGTTCCCACCCACGTCGTGCCAACGCGAATCGCCTGCAGCGTATATTCGAGCTTTCGTTGGGGGCTCGGGTCGTGGGTGAGCAACACCGGCGCGCCCTCCTCGAGGAGTCCCTTCATGGAGCCGGTGTTGGGGGTATGCGCTGTGATGCGTCGCGCGGGTGCGGAGGCTGTCGCTTCGAGAACAACGTCGACAAAGAAGCGTTTGTAACGTCGTTCGAAACGGCCTTTGACCACCGTCGACCCGAAGGGCACCAGCGTGCTCTCGGTCGCTTGTTGCTGCGTCATGGGTTGTCCCTCCTGCTCACCACCCACTGTGTGAAGTGCCCCTAGCAGAAACGCACAGGTGGCCCAAGCTCAGGTAGCGCGCACGCTGCTGCTTGTAACGAGTCGCACGACGACACACCGAGGTCGCCCCCCATCCGGCGCCGTCCTGGGGGAAGGAGCGCGTTCGGCCGCATTTGGTCTAGCATGGGACTCATGACCACCATCGCCATCGATGCCATGGGGGGTGACCATGCCCCATACGCTGTGATCGAAGCAGTAGCGAGGCTCTCGAGGGAGGAGTTCGGCCCCGCCCTGGTCATTGTGGGGGACGCAGGCACGCTGAAGCAGGAACTCTCCAAGTATCCCCATGAGGGGTCGCGTATCACGCTGCACCATGCGCCTACGAGTATTCCCATGGACTGCGACCCTCGGGCGGCACTACGAGAGGCCCCTGACGCTTCGCTCCCCGTCGCTGCGAGGCTCGTGGCGAACGGTACCGCAGACGCGCTCGTCACCGCTGGGAATACCGGTGCTGTTGTTCTTGCGTGCGCCGACGCATTTCGGCGCCTCGGCGGCGTGTCTCGCTGCGCGCTCGGAGCCGTCTACCCCACGGAACGTCGTCGAGGAGAGAGAGGCGACCCCTTCAGCCTCATTCTCGACGCTGGACTTACCCTGGAACCGAGCGCGCAAGACCTCGTCAGCTTCGCGATTATGGGGTCGGCCTATGCGCGCTGCATCTCGCGAAATCCACGCCCACGTGTCGCACTGCTGTCGAATGGCACAGAGGCAGGCAAGGGACTCTCAAGCATCGTGGAGGCTCATCGCTTGCTCGCCGCGCGCGAAGATCTTCAGTTCATCGGCAACATTGAGGGCATGGATATTCCACGAGGCACCGCCGATGTCGTCGTCACGGGAGGTTTTACGGGGAATATCGTCCTCAAGATGCTGGAAGGCATCGCTGACACTGTCGGTAGCCTCGTTCGCTACGCTTTCGATCGGAGTGTGCGCTACAAAGCGGGCCTCGCACTGCTGGCACCTGCGATGGCAGAGCTGAAGCAAGCCACAGACTGGCAAGAGTACGGGGGAGCCCCGTTACTTGGCTTTGATCGGCTCTGCATCAAAGCCCACGGACGGAGCTCGCCTCGGGCCTTCGCAAACGCGATCAAGGTAGCCCACCGCGCCACGGAGTCTCAGCTCATCCCGTCGATAGAGCGACAGCTGACGGCTGTTGTCCCGGGTGCCTGAGTCGCACGTCCCGAGGGAAGCTCCGGCGACCAGAGCACGGGGACGACGGCTGCCGCCGGGTGGAGCACGTCAAGCGGTGACGGGTCGGTCGTCACGACTTTGCGCCCCGGCTCCGCGGTGGGCACCGTATACAGCAGCACAGGTGCCTTCGAAGCGCGTGAGTTGGAGAGCAAGTACCAGAGCCTGGTGAGCGGCGATGCGGTGCAA
>JBMTAX010000141.1:0-7410 GCA_049429145.1 Myxococcota bacterium | reverse complement strand
CATCAACTTCCTCGTCATCGCCAAGGGCTCCGAGCGCGTCGCTGAAGTGGCGGCCCGCTTCACCCTCGACGCCATGCCAGGCAAGCAGATGTCCATCGATGCCGACCTGCGCGCAGGGGCATTTGACCTCGATGAAGCGCGTAAGAAGCGCCAGGACCTAGGCCGCGAGTCGCAGCTCTTCGGCTCGATGGACGGCGCCATGAAGTTCGTGAAGGGCGACTCCATCGCGGGTCTCATCATCACGGCGATCAACGTCATCGCCGGCATCATCATCGGCGTGACCCAAAAAGGGATGGCGGCGGGAGAAGCCGTTGAGACCTATTCGATTCTGACCATTGGCGACGGCCTCGTTTCCATTATCCCCGCACTGCTCATGAGCGTGTGCGCCGGCCTCATCGTCACACGGGTCGCCTCCGAAGAGGAGGACGCAAACCTCGGTATGGACCTCGCCTCTCAGGTCTTTGCCCAGCCGAAGGCCTTCATGATCGCGTCCGGCTTCATCGTCCTGGTGGGTCTCGTCCCTGGTCTCCCGACGATCCCTTTCTCGATCATGGGCGCGGCCATCGGTGCTCTCTCCTACGGCCTCAAGAAAGCGCATGACAAGAAGAAAGGTGGTGGTGGTGGCTCGCTCGATGAACTCGTCGAGGAGCGAGAAGAGAAAGCACAGGAAGAGAAGAAGGTCGCGATCCAGAAGGCGCGGGCCCAAGAGGGGCAGAGCGCGCAGATGATGCCCGTGGTGACGCCCATCGCGCTTGAAGTCGCAGCCGACTTGGTGCCCCTCGTCGATGATGCGACCGGCTCCAACTTCCTCAATGAACTGATCCCGATGATGCGTGACGGGCTCTTTTACGAGCTCGGCGTACGTTTTCCTGGACTCCGTGTCCGTGGCAACGACGGTGACATGCCCCCGGGCAGCTACATCATCATGATCAACGAGATCCCCTTGATCATGGGCACCATCGACAAACAAAAGTGCTTGGTGAACGACACCCCCGATCGGCTGCGCCTCCTGGGCATTCATGCCGAACCTGCGCAGAACCCTGCCAATGGGAACCAATGTGGCTGGATTACCGTCGACCAGCGTCAACTGGCAGAAGAGAGTGGGCTGACGACGTGGGATGCCCCAGGCTACATGGTCCTCCACCTCTCCGCGGTACTGCGCAAGAACGCCAGCGAGTTCGTGGGGATCCAAGAAGTGCAGAACATGCTCGAGCAGCTCGAACAGGCGTTTCCGGCCCTCGTCAAAGAGGTGGTTCCAAAGGCCGTCTCGCCCTTCCAGCTCACCGACATCATGCGCCGGCTCGTCGAGGAGGAAATCTCCATCCGCGACTTGCGCAACATTCTTCAAGCGCTCGCCGAGTGGGGCCCTGTCGAGAATGACACGGTGATGTTGACGGAGTACGTCCGCGCCGCACTCAAGCGATACATCTCCCACAAGTATACCCGCGGCCAATCGACGCTCATCGTGTACCTCCTCGATCCGCAGATTGAAGAGACGGTACGTTCATCGGTGCAGCACACCTCCTCGGGCAGCTATCTCGCGCTCGAACCCGAGATCACCCAAGAGATCTTGTCCGCGGTACGCAACGAGGTGGGGAACCTGCCGCCCAGTGCACAGCAGCCCGTCGTGCTGACCACGATGGAGATCCGGCGCTATTTCCGTAAGCTCGTCGAGCTTGAGTTCCCCCACCTCGCCGTCCTGAGCTATCAAGAACTCAGTCCCGAAATGAACATCCAGCCGATCGCGCGCATCTCCTTGGGATGATGTCGTAGGTGTGAGTCATGCACGACCGCAGGCATGGCGCGCTGGCCCATGGACCTAAGTGCGCGAGCGGTCAGTGGACGCCGTCGACGACAAAACCTGCAGCACGACGTCGATGTCCTCATCGGTGTTGTACGCGTGTGGGGAGAGTCTCACGCCACCCGCGCGGAGCGAGTAGGAGATCTGTGCTGCGTCGAGGGCCGCGCGTACGACCGGCAGCTCAGCGCCAGGTAGAAACGTCACGATGGGGCTGCGCGAGGAGCCCTCACGATGCCCGAGCACCTCGTGACCTAACTCCCGCAGGCCGGCAGACAAGCGGTCAGCGAGACGGAGCGCCTCAGCGCCGATGACGTCGACCCCGCATCTCAGCAGAAGCTCAATCGCAGCCCCCATACCTGCCGCCCCGAGGGCGAGGGGCGTCCCCGGCTCGAAACGGCGTGGGTCCTGGCGAGGCGACCGCATCGGGTCTGTGCGCTCGTCGGGCGTCCCGTAGGTAATCGCGCCGTGCGCAAGAGGCTCGAGTTCCTCGAGCCGTCCTTCTGCAAAGGCCGCGAAGCCATGCCCTATAGGCCCTGTGAGCCACTTGTGACTGGCCCCGCACACGACATCGACCCCGAACTGCTCGAGGTCAAAGGGCAGGACACCGAGGGCTTGGGCTGCGTCTACGACAAGCCAAGCTCCTACCCGCCGACATGCTTCGGCAACGTGATGCAGGTCGGTGAGGGCACCGGTCTGGTATTGCACCCAGGAGATGGCGACGATCCGAGTGCGCGGGCCGATTGCCTCGACGAGGCGCGGGGTCTCTACCTCGAGGTTTGGAGCGCTGGGCACAGCGACCACCCGGCCGCCAGCGCGACGTGCAGCGACGTACCAAGGGTAGGCGTTTGACGGATACTCCTGGTCCCAGGTGACGATCTCGTCTCCAGTTCCCAGCGGGAACCCTAGCGCTACTTGCGAGAGCGCGGCGGCACAGGTGTGGAACATCGAGACTCGCTCCGCGGGTGCTCCCACGAGACGCCCGACGGAGGCGCGTGCCGCTTCGTGCACGTCGAGTATCTCGGGGATGGCTGCGACACCCCGAGCCATGCCAGCAGCTGTCGTCGAGATCGCTTCGATGGCAGGGCGGCAGCAACGGGAGATACCCGCAGCATTGAGTGCAAGGAGTGGAGCGATAGGCTCGAAGCTCGCACGAAAGCGCTCCAGGCTCATCACTCCCCCTGGACCGCGGAAGCGGCGCCCAGCGGGTTCACGAGCACGGTCATCTCTGCGTGAAACAGGATGGTCGTGTCGAAATCAGGGCGACCATCGAAGGCCACGTCGGCCGTAAGGGTCATGCTCCCGTCCTGTGCGAGGAGGTCGGCGAGTTCGGCCCCCGTGAGCGCGAGCGTCACCTCGGTGGGTGCGCCGTCGAAGGCACTCTCCTCGCTATAGGCAACCTCGCGGGGCACCTCTTCCCCGGCCGAGAGCGACAAGCGAAGGCTCTCGAGAAACCCGAGGTCGCGCACTTGCCTACCTCCCTGCACCGCGTCTTCGACGGCGAGCGTGAAGAGGCTAAGGGTCAGAGAATCGACGGCCTCGGCGGGCACTCCCTCCGTGGAGATTTGTTCAGCGATCTGCTGCGAGAGCAGCTCGCCGAAGCTCGCCGGCAAAACATCGTCGGGCAGCAGAGGGTTGACCCCGATGCCCGCTGACCCTGGCACGGTGACCTCGCTATCAGCGGGGACGACGAGCGTTCGCAGGCCTTGCGCCAAGTCACATCCGGCGAGCAGTCCTCCGAGAGCGGCCATCACCGCGCACGTGATGTGCCGATGCAACCATGCCATGTTTCACCTCCTGGATACGGCATCCCTACGACGCCGGAGAGACAAGGTAGCGAACAACAGCAGGCTCATCAGGGCCCCTGCGGCTGGTGCGCCGCGACCTCGCTCCGTCGCGGAGCAGCAACACGCCCCCTCTGCGCAGCTATCGCTAGGACCGACCTGTCGAGGATAGGCAGGCAAGGGCGACCCATAGTTCGAGGTGTTGTGGTCATCGTGCTGAAAGCTGGCCCACTGGATGGCGGGCAGAGGACGCTCGGCCGGGCCACCGACGTGACCGTTCGTGCCCCACGCCCAGAGCCACCCCTCTCGGGTGTTCGCAGCAATGTCGATGCGCTCATCGCGGTCGACGTCGCCCACGGCGGGAGTGGCGATGTGCCATTGGCTCGTGAACTTCGGGAATCCCGGTGCCTGGGTGCCGTCGTAGTTTGGCGCATAGACGAAATAGCCACCGTCACCAGAAATGACATTCCAAGTGCCGCTGTTGTCGATGTCAGCGACGGTGTAGTTCATGAAGAACTGGTAGTCCCAGACCTTCTGCGGGAATCCATCGGCGAAATATCCGTTCTCGGCCACCCATGCGCTGACCGAATGGTCGAACTCAGCGCGGAGTCCACCATTGGAAGCCACATTGACGAGACCGGTGCCTGCGGTGCCATTGATGATGTCGAGCCGGCCGTCTCCGTCGAGGTCCGCCCCCGATGGATTGTTGATCACGGGCAAAGAAGCGAGCTCGTCGACGGTAGCGTTCTCACCATAATAGGTGCGGGTCGACTCCATGATGCGTACGGGGTCTCCGTCTTTGTTGAGCGCGAAGATGTTGCCGCCGAGACCAGCGTTGATGACCTCATCGATCCCGTCTCCGTCGACGTCGGCCGCCGCTGGGGAATTCGGATTGCCGCGACCCACATAAGGGAGGATTTCGTCTGGAATGAACCCGCTGAGGGGCGTGGGCCAACCGGGAAGGAATGGTCCCCCAGCGGCCGCGTTGCCCTCAGGAACGATGGCATAGAGCCAACCCGCAGCATTGTTCTCGATGCGCTCGTTGGAGCCGTAGAAGACGACGGGTGTGCCATCGCCGAGGATGTCTGCCACCGCAGCGCTCGAAATGATGCGTCCGTCATAGCGCAGGACGTCTCCTTCGCTGTCGAAAGCGGGCACGGCGTCGTTGCGCAAGTGCACCGGCCAACCGTTCACCGTCGTGCCATCGTGATGCCATGCGTAGGCGTGTTGGTCACCGCCGCCGACCGTGATCTCGAGGTCACCATCGCGGTCGAGGTCGACGAGCGTAGGCGACGAGAAGAATGCCGACTCGGCATGGCGCTGTCGTTCCGTACAGCCGAGCACCAGCTGCTCTTGTTTGGTGCAACGCAGGGCGCCAACGAACTCCTGGACGAACTCGGGATTCATGCTCACAGGAAACCCTGGGAGGACCGTCCCGGTGGAGTCCCACGCGATGACAAGGCCATCCATGGTCGCGGCCACAATGTCCCGACCGACGGAACCGTCGCCGTCGAGGTCGCCGACAGCGATGGTCGCGACAATACTGCTGTGGACCTGGGGCGTACCCCGCAGCGTTTCCATGCGCTCCTGGATAAAACCGCTGGTGAAGGCCGCCGCGCCTCGATGGCACTTCGCTGGGTCGGTCGCGCAGACCTCGTCGCTGTGGGCGGCGTAGACCGGGGTGAGCGCGGGGAAGCCAGGCAACTCGGACCCATCGGCGCGAATGGCGTGCACTCGGCCATCGGCCGTACCCACGACGATCTCGTCGGTACCATCGCCGTCGAGGTCTGTGACTTTGGGGGAACTCTCCCCCGACGCACCGAGATAGAGAGGGAAGCCCTCCTTCACGTCAGGATCTTCTCGCACGGCGATGACTTTGCGGAACCGGCCGCGCACGTCTCCCTGCGGGCCCTCCCCATCGACCTCAAGCAACAATGTCGCAGCGAACTGCTCCGGGTGTACTGCGGGGGCATCAGCGACTTTGACAAGCGCAGCGAGAGGGCCGCCAGCGCTCAGATCGACGGTCGCCAGCACCTTGTCATAGTCGATTGCCCCTGCGCCCTCGGCGACGGGGAGGAAGGTAGCGGCAGGGTTACCCACGCCGACGGAGAGCTTCCAACGAAGGTTCGTGAGGCGAGGCGAGCCGATGCGTGCGCGCACCTCAAACGACGACGTGCGAGCGGGGTCAAATACCTCGTACCAGCGAGGGCTCTCGATGTCAGCGGTCGGGGGAATCTGCTGGTCACGTAACGCCTCGAGGGAGCGACGGGTGTTGTTGCGCCCATGACCGAACTGCAGGTCCCAGCCCTCGTTGGAGGCATATTTCTTCAGCGCGAGCGCGCTCTCGTCGGTCTCGGCCCCCGGCACGTCGATGTCGTCGGTGGTAGCGATGAGCAGCTGGTAGAGCTCCTCTGCTTCTAAGTCGGGGGTGTAATAGGGCTCGAGTTCGGTACCCCGTGCAGCGTCGCGGAGCTGCTCGAAATACGCATAGGCGAGGCCAGCGTGCCCGGAAGTGTTACCCGTGGCTTCAGAGGAGCAGCCGGTACCGGGCGTGGACAGCGTGAGCTTACCGCCCCAGTTCGTGCAGTTGCCGTAGTTGAGGAACGTAGAGGCGTTGACGTAATCGCCGTCAGTGTCAGCCACGATCGCATGCACGTAGAGAGTGTGCTCGAGACTGCCGGGATAGTTGTGGTGGTAGCTCCGCTCGTCGGCAGCCGAGGCGATGACGGCCACGCCGTTGTCGTAGGCGTAATCAATGGCTGCTTGCGCGTAAGGCGTATTGTTGAGGGAACCCAAGGCCTCTTGCACCACCTTGGCGCCAGATGCGACCGAGAAGATGACGCCGTCAGCAAACTGGTTGACGTCGACGATGAAGCTATCGCCTACACGCACATTCAAGGTGCGACACCGTGGACAGACACCCACGACACCCTCGCCATCATTCGCCTCCGCCGTGGAATCGTTCGCCTCGCCAGTACCATGACCGTACTCTGTGTCGTCCGACGGGTCGTTATCGTTCCAGAAAAAGTCCCAGCCCGAGATATCGTCGAGGTATCCGTTACCATCGTCGTCGACACCATCGGAGCATTCATTTACCCCATTATTTGCCCAGATGAGGTCCTGCGGGTCGCGGAGGCGGTTGAGATTCACGTCTTCGAGCCAAGGCGCGTCGTCATAGTCGCGAATATTGAATACGCCGTCACCGTTGACATCGAAAGCCGCCTCGGCGTCTACCGCATCGGCGTCTGCGCCCGGCGGTGGGCATTTGCGGAGTTCCTCGGCGTTCAGGTAGTGGCTTTCCAGCAGGGTCTTCTCACGCCAGATGATGCCGGAGTCGAGGACTGCGACGACCACTCGTGGGTCTCCCGTCGACAAAAGCCAAGCCGTGTCCGCTTGCATGCCAGAGGCAAGACCGGCCTGCCCCGCGCGAGTGCAGTCGTCGCCACCTTGCCCCGCAGCGCAGGGGGTCTTCTCCCACGCGAGCATTTTGTCTCCCGCGCCGGTGCCAGGGTGCGATGTCTCATCGGGTAGAAATCCCCACAGTTCCCACATGCCCCCGTAGCGGGGGTCGTTAGGCCAGTTGGCGGGGTTCTTGACGAATTCACGCATCTCCGCCTCGGATTCGCCTGCGAATGTCTTCGGCCAAATGTCGAGGCTCACCGCGAGGGTCGAGAGATTGGCGTCGGTGGTCGCTCCAGGTCCAAGCAAGATGAGGGTCGTCGAGGGCTCATCCTGTCCCACGCACGCGGCGTAATCGAAGGTCAGTGAGACCTGCGCTGGGCCCGTGCCCGAACTGGGCGTCCCCCCGGCCCAAGGGTCTTCTGCGGG
>JBMTAX010000140.1:0-7415 GCA_049429145.1 Myxococcota bacterium | reverse complement strand
CGCGGGTGATGTTCATCGGCGGACGCACCTCGGCGCCGGGTGGGACGCCGCAGGGGGGTGGAGTTCCCACGGTGCAGTTCTGGAGTACCGCCGCGGGTATCGAAGGCGTGACTGCTTCGATGCTTTCCGGGCGCTATGACCATGCCGCGACGCTGCTGGAGGACGGCAGCGTGCTCATCATGGGCGGCGTCATCGCGGCGGGTGGGGCGTCGGCGGAGCGTCTGGTGCCGCAAGGCAGCACGTTCGCCGGTGAGGCCCTTGCCGAGCCGCTCCAAGAGGCCCGTTCCCTCGGGGCCGTTACTCCGCTGCCCAACAACCAGGTGATGTACTCGGGCGGTCTCCTTGAGGGTGTCGGTTCGAGTGACCTCGTAGAAGTGTATTTCGGCCGCTGAGGGCGAGCCCGCATCGGGTGACCACGACGAGCTCGCCGGGTCAGTGTACCGCCTGGCGCAGCTCGTCGTTCATTTCGTCTCGCGCCCGCTCGAAGACCTCTCGGCCGTGCAATCCCAATGCACCGGCGAATCGGTCCATCGACGGCGCGATGATGTGCGAGAAATAGAAGTCGACGACGCGGCGGCACAGCGTCAGGCGAGCGCGGGTGAGGCGTTCACTGCCTAGCCCTGCCTGATGCAGCACCTGTACGGCCTCCACCGCGAGGACCCGATGCCTCGCCTCGTCGACCTGGATGTGCCGAAGCACTGCGTGCAGCAGCGGCTCTTCCACGCGCTGGAGCACCTCGTCAAGCAATGCCGTGGCGTAGAACTCGATGCTCATCAGCACGGCGACGGCGCCGATGTAGGGATGTTGCTGCATGCGCCGACCCACCTCACAGGCCACGCGGTTCTCCCAGCGTACGGCATGGCGGGCGTCGATGACGCTGGCGTAGCGGGCGAGGAGTGCCCCGTGTGTCCGCTCGTCTTGAATCTGGGCGCCATAAGCGGCGCGTAGGCTCGATACGGGCGTGAAGCGTGCCAAGGTGGCGAGGTTGGCAGGGCTTGTGGCCGCGATGTGCTGCAGCTGCCTCACCAAGAAGGCCAGCGCACGCCGCTGTGGACCGTCGAGGGCAGAGGGGTCATAGAGTCCCCAATCGATGGCGGGGCGATCTGTATTTCGTTTCCACGTCGCCCGGATGGCGCGTTCGAGCCGCTCGGTGGAAGCGTCGAAATTCGCAGGGGTGTCGAGACGAAGTCCAAGCAGCATAGGGGCTTTCAGGGGGCGCGTGCGGAGAGAGAGTGGAGCGCCCGGTAGGACATCGGCGGAGCAGCCTCAAAGGCCTCGGCTTGAAAGATGTCGTGCAGCAGCGGGGCCGACATGGAGCTTCGATGGAGGGTCAGAAGAGCGCTGCGAAGCGTAGCGTCGTCTATCTCACAGCGCACCGAGAGGACGACACCATCAGTCGGGGTCGCTTCCGTGAAAGCCAGAGCCTCGAAATATGGGGCGAAACCCGGGGCCGCGCTGTGAATGGCGTCGTCGAGGTCGAAGCCTTCTTCGTCACTGACGTAGATCGAGGTGAGGTCGGCCTCTTCGCTCAAGACCGCACCGAGGGCGGCGGCATAGCTGCCTGCAAATGTCTGGTGACGCAGCGTCACCGCGGGATCGAGTCCGTGTCGCTTGAGATGGGCTGCCGCGAGTAGGTGGCCCCCCACCGAGTGAGGATCGGTCCACACGCCGCGTTTGCCTACGACGCTCTCGAGAGGGCCCGCTTCCCCATCCCTGACGAGGAGGGCTGCACGGTAGGTGCTCCGGCCATTGCGGACGGCTCTCGCGAGTACCCGGGCACCCGAAACCTCTGTATGGGCGCAGACGAAGGGAGGCGCCCACGCAGCGTCGAGCTCACCGTTGACCAATCCCTTGTGCATGGCCGCGTAGCTCGACATGCGAACGATCTTCACCGCCCTGCCCAGGGTCCCCTCGAGCAGGCTCTGCAGCATGTCGAGGGCGGGGGCTCCCTCTTCGATGTGCGTGGAGGGTGGCAACGCGAACTGAAAGGGCGGGGACGTCACGGGGCAGATCCTCGTCGAAGAGCTTCGACCTTGTGGAGCCTGTGCTGGCGAACGATGAAATAGGCGAGCAGTCCCAAAGTGGGCATGAAGGGGTACGTCGGTAACACCCACCAATAGCGGAGCCCGTGGGTCTTGGCATCCTGGTGCACGAACCAAGTGGTCACGAGGAGTACCCAGCCGAAGTCATAGAGTGTCGTCTGCATGATGGCTTGGGTGAGATACAGCCGAAAGCCCTCCTCGCCCCACTCATCGAGTCGCCCCGCGTTGAGGGCGATGAGACCCGCGCAAAAGACGATGAGGAGCGGAACAGCACGCTCTGGTACGCGTTGCAGTGCCCCGGTCGTTGTCGACAAGAGCTTCGTCATGATCGCGCCTCCTGTGTCACGACCGCCCGACCGGCGGGCAAAGAGTCGCGTCGTTTTCGCGCGATGTCCTCCTCGGTGGGGAGTTTGAGATGGTGCGCGAGCCCGAGCTTTGCAAACAGCTCGCACCAGAGCCACGCCAGATCGAGCTGCCCCGGGAGCAGGCCCGAGCGGATTGAATTGGGAAAGGCGTGATGCCCGTTGTGCCAGCTGTCCCCAAAAGACAGCAGCGCCAACCACCAGATGTTGGTGGCGTCGTCCCCGGAGTCGAACGGTCGCTCTCCCCACATGTGACAAAGTGAATTCACGAAGTCTCCCACCGCGTAGAATACCGTCTGACAAAGCGCGAGAATGAGAACTCCGCGCAATCCCCAGAAAAGGGCGGTGAATGCCCACGGCACGACGACGTGCAGCATCATGATGAATAAGTAGGGCCCCTTGCGAGAGAGCCATGCGTAATAGGGGTCGCGCGCGATGTCTCGTGCGAGGTGAATGTATTGCTGATTAGTGCGTGGGCGCCAAAAGGCATCGAAAAGGCCGCGCAGAGGGCCCGCGAACGTGTAGAGCACACTCGGGACCACCTGGTGGGTGTGCAGATACCAGCCTGCATGCGCCACCCAGAATCCATAGTGACGAGGGCTATGCTCATCCGCCGGCGTGTCTGTGACGGCATGGTGATGACGATGATTTCCGATCCACTGCACCGGAGTACCCGCAGGCGCACCGAAAGTGACGAGGGCATATTCGAGCCAGCGGTTCAGTCGGGCGGCTCGGTGGGTCAACACCCGGTGGTAGCCGAGGGTGACACCAAGGCCGTAGCCCCACATGAGAAAGAGCACAAAGGCGACGAACCCGAGGGGAGAGGCGTCGACTCCGGTCCACCCAGTGAAGTCACGCATGGGGAGAGGTCTCCGTTGTCAACGGCCAAGACTCCCCGGCCTCGAGAGCTGCTCGCATCGCACAGAGCCGGCCATGTGCAAGCTCGTTGACGATGGCATGCCAGTAAAGGTCTCGTGGCACGTCCCGAGCAATATTCAGCCACGCGGGAAAGCGCAGTGGGGTCCACGTGCGAAAGACGGGGTCGCCGGTGAGATCTGCCAAAAAACCGAGCAGTGACTCATCGAGTTGAAAGCTATTCACTGCGCGCTCGTATTCATCCTCGGTAGTGAAGAGGCAGAACGGAATATTCATCAGGTACAGCGCCGTCTCGATGTCAAGCTGCAGCCAGCGGTGGCGCTCGGGCTCTGTATCGATGGGCGGCACGGTAAGCATCGAATAGTCGAGCTGTGTGAGCGGTCTGCTGTGCTTCACATTCGCGGTCGGTGAATAGCCGAGGTCTAGGATGAGATTGTAGATGTTGATGTCGTGCTGGATGACGGCGTGATTGCCCATCTGTTTTAGAGCGATTGGCTTGAGCGTCACCTCTTCTACGTCCGGAGCACCACAGTTTTTGGCGACGAAGTTGAGGAGGTTGGTTTCGATCACGAAGTGCCGGATGAGCGAGGTCACGGCTTCGGGCGATACGAAGCGCCGCATGAACCAAATACAAAGGACGTCGATCAACCTATGGGCGCGAAACTGAAAAGGCAGCAATCGCTTGCAGATCACGATCATTGTGACGACGACCAGCGAGATCAGCTTCGCCGTCGGCTTTAGATAGCGCCGGGTCCAACGACGCAGGTCCGGTATGGCGACCTCGAGCGCGGCTGGATCTACCCCGAGCCCCGGGTTGACCCGCAGGGCCTCGAATATGTCTGGGTTTCGACGATCGCGCACGAGGGGAGCTCTTCGTGTGGGCGACACAACTCGAGCGACCGCAGGTCGCATCGTGGGGGTGCTGGCTTGGTCAGACATCAGTAATTGTCGAGCTCTTCGAGCTGGAGCGCATAGAGGCGTGCGGTGACCTTGGCGGTTTTGACGATGCGCTCCGCGACAGCACGGTCGATCAGGCCCGAGCGGATGGTGTCGCGCAGCTTGTCGAAATGATTGTCATCATTTTTGCCGTGGTAGCGAAGGAATGAGACTTGCTTATCGGTGAGTTGTAGCCGTTGCTTCAGTTTATCGGCCCACTCTCCGGCTTTACGTGTCCCAAGGCCCTCGATCACGAACATGGCCCCGAGAAGGTCGAGGGGATCGGGCTGGCTTGCGTGGTGGAACATGAATGATGACAGGGCCTCGGAACCGAGATTCTTGGGATGGCGGAGAATCTCCTCGAGTGCGCCTCCCACTGCGACATAGTCGCGTTCAATCATTTGGTAGTCGCGGTGCTCTTCACCAGCGTGGAGCAGGAACATGGAGCGAAACTCGAACAGTTCGATGCTGAGGTTAGAGGCAGCGCGCGCGATCCACCGCGCGCCTTCCATCACCTGCTGCCTCAGGTTGATGAGCAGGCGCTGGTAGTCCTCAAGGGTGATCTCCCCGTGCTCGAGGCGCTGCAAGACAGGGGTGTTGCGCAACATGCGCTCAAAGTCGGCCCACACCAGGGCGAGCTCCAGGGTCAGGTAACGGACGATCTCGTTCTCCTCGTCGTCTGAGACGGGACCGAGAGGACTCTCCGCGAGTGCATGGGCGATAGCCGCTGGGGTTCGAGTGGGCGCGGTTCGACGTGCGGAGAGTGGCGCTTGCCAGCGATGTTCTCGTGCGACGGGAGTGCCGCGCTCCACCTCGGAGGCGTTGTCGTCGTCTTCTGGTCCCGCTACGCAGGTGAGGAGGGCGAAGCAGACGGTAAATCTCCCCGACTCCGGTACCATGAGGAGTACCTTCTCGCCCTGACGAATGCGGCCTTCGCGCATGGCCTCATCGAGCATGATCCAGATGCTGGCCGCGCCGGTATTCCCGCGGGTGTGAAGGTTGGTGAAGAACTTCTCTTCCCCTGGCGAGAGGTTTGTCTCGGCGAGGGCCCTCATGATTTCGCCGCGAAAGAATTCAGAGCTGTAGTGGCACAGGACGTGGTCGAGCTCTTCGGGGCGGATGCGCTCGCGGCGTACCAGGCGTAGGTACTCCTCCATACCCACTTTGACGAGGTCAGGGAGCTGCCGCGTGTCTTGCCGAAGCTTCATGAGCCCTTCGCGATCGGCGCTCGCAATCGTGGGGTAATCGAGCCAACTGTTCCCTGCGCGTGGTTCCCTTTTGTCGGCGAGGCCGATGTACATGCAGGTCTCGAACTCATGAGCGTGACTCGTCAGCTCGACCCAGTCGACCCGCAGCGAGAGACCTTGCTCTCGCGGTCGGTTTTCGAGGACGACGGCGCCTGCACCATCGGACAGCATCCACCGCAGGAAGTCGGCGTCAAAGTCGCGGAAGGAGCCACGTTCCTCGCGGTTTGGCTCTTCTTCGCTCTCTCGCTCGAAACGAGAGGCCTTCAACATGCGCCCCACCGATTCAGACCCACCTGCGATGGCACGTTGGTGCTGCCCGGTTTGGACCGCACGAAAGGCGCCAGCAAACGCAGCGAAGGACGACGCGCACACGCCGAGGGAACTCAACGTCTCGAGGGGGCCACCACCCAGTCGACCATGCACCATGGAAGAGAAGCCCGGCAGAGGGAGGTCTCCTTGGGTCGTCCCGAGGGCGAGCATTGTCACGTCGGCCATGGCGATGCCGCGTTCCGATAGGGCGGCACGTATCGCTTTGGCGGCCATTTCTTCGTTGAGCTCGGTGGTGCGCTGCTCCTTGTCGAGGGCGTAGTGGCGCGACCGAATTCCATTCGAGCGCAAGATGCGGCTGCGCAGTCGGCTCGCTTTTCCACCGACGAGGCCGAGCACTTCTTCCATCTCTTCGTTGGAGACGGGCGGTCCGGGCAAGTAGCTCCCGGTGGCGGTGATGTAGACGGGTCGCAGGGTGGTGGGCATCGAGTGGACCTCAAGCGGCCGAGGGTAGCGAGGGAGCAGAACGCACGCGGACGTCGCGGATGATCTGGTAGGCGCCGCGCAGCGCACAGACGAGGAAGAGCGCATAGAACAGCGAGAACACGGCAAAGCTGAGCTGCAGCCAGAGGTCGATAAGACCAAGCACCGCCCCGAACACCACTTGGCCGCTGAGGCTCGAGGGACTCGTCTTCGGGTCGGTGATCATGAAGAACGAGAACAACATAAATGCGCCGCCAGACACCTGCGCCCACAGGGTGATCTCGGCGGGCATGTGGGTAAGTTCGGCCCGGAGCAGTGCCCCTGCGGCGAAGACAGACCAAAAGGTGAGCACGAGAACCAGCTTGTTGACTCTCGTCATCACAACGAGGCCGAGAGCGAAGACCAGGGCGACGATTTCATAGCTCCCCCCCCATTGGTAGGCAGGTGCGATCGCGACCTGACCCCCTGAAGCGAGCAGCATGATGACGAGCGCAAGGTTCGTGGGGTTGAAGAGATGACGCCCTCTCCAGGTGACGAGGTATTTTCCGGTAATCGTCAGCCAACTGGTAAGCAACATGAACCAGGCGCTGCCCGGCGCGGTGAACAAGATGCCGAGCCCGCACGCGGAGATGAACGCTGACAAGGGTACTAGCAGTTTTCTCGTCGTCACCCAGGTGTAGAGCATGTCGAGCGCGCAGCAGGTCCCAAAGGCGATGGCCAGCTCGAAGGGCGCGCGATTGAAGCTCAAGAAAAGGTGTCCGAGCACGAGATAAGTGCTGAGGAAGGAGGCGAAGAGCCAGCGTGGGTCATTCCACGCCGGCACAATCCAACACCAGCCTTCCGAACGTCGACGATCATCATCACGGGTCATAGGCACGACCTGCGGCAGGGGGAGGGGAGAGGTGCTGAGCAGTGCGGGCACCGTAACGCACGTCGTGGTAGCGGTCGGGGCTGAGCCCTGACAGGGTCTGCACGTCGCCGTTGGTCCAGCGGATCTCGACATCGACTTCGTGGTCGTAGTCACCGAGTCCGACCAACACCCAATCCATCGACTGGGAGCTCATTCCATTACCCGCGCTCAGCTCGACGTAGCGAGGCGGTACGGCGCCTGCTTGACCAGGTTTGCTCGCCGAGACGCGGACTCGCGTGCCTACCGGTTTACGGGGGACTCTCACTCCATCGCCCTCGAGGCGGAGGCCGAC
>JBMTAX010000139.1:0-7425 GCA_049429145.1 Myxococcota bacterium | reverse complement strand
CTGCAGAAAGGCCCATTCATGCTCGTCGGTGTAGCGTCGGTCGGTGGGGATGGCATCGCTCATGTTTTTCTGCTCCGTTCATGCACGTGGCGCAGTGTCTAGTGGTGTGCGCCGTCAGGGCTTGGACCGTCGGTAAAATGGAAGTCGGGCCACTTTTGCCTCGATGGGACGATCGCGGATTTCGATGGCGATGACATTGCCTAGCTCGGCCTCCGGCGTCTGGATGTACGCCATCGCGACGGGACGGTCGAGATGGGGCGCGTGCGTGCCGCTGGTGACAACCCCGATGGGCTCCCCTTGGGCGGAGAGCACCCGGTACCCGTGCCGTGGGATGCCCCGGCCCACCATTTCGATACCTCGAAGGCGCCTCGCAACGCCTTCCGCCCGCTGGGCAAGAAGCGCTGCCGCGCCGATGAACTCGCGGTCATCGCTGAACTTCACTATCCAGCCGAGCCCGGCTTCGAGGGGCGTGTGCTCCTCGTCGATGTCGTTGCCGTACAGCGCCATGCCGGCTTCCAGGCGCAGGGTGTCACGACACGCCAGACCGCAGAGGGCGAGCCCGTAGCGCTCACCGGCCGTGACCAGAGCTTCCCAGACGCGCCCGGTCTGGGCGGCGGGGACATACAGTTCAAAGCCATCCTCACCCGTGTAGCCGGTACGAGCGATGATGCAGCCGGCAGTGCCGCCTACGTCCCCGCTGGTGAAGTGGTAGCCGCCTACTTCCCGCACATGCTCTCCGCAGAGGGATGCCACGAGTTCGACAGCCCGAGGTCCTTGAACCGCGAGTTGCCCCCAAGCGTCACTGTCGTCTCGACAGACGACATCACCTGCGAACTCCCTTGTGACGACGCTGTGAATCCACTGCCAATCCTTCTCGCGATTCGAGGCGTTGACGACGACGAGGAATTTCGTGGAGGAGAAACGATACACCACGCAGTCGTCGATGAAGGTTCCCCTCTCGTTGAGTAGCCCCGCGTACATGGCTTGACCATCGACGATCGCGGATGCGTCATTCGTGAACAGTCGTCTCACTGCGCGAAGCGCCCCGGGACCTTCGAGGAATACTTCCCCCATGTGGCTCACATCGAAGAGGCCGACGCCCGAGCGGACCGCGAGGTGCTCTAGTTTATCGCCCGTGTAACGCACGGGCATCTCAAAGCCGCCAAAGTCCACCATCTTCGCGCCCGCCGCCACGTGATGGGCATAGAGCGGCGTACGTTTGAGGCTGGTCATGTGTGCATCTCCGTAGTGGCGGGCCCGAGGCCGAGGTGGCGGGCGTGAGCGAGAGTGGTGTTGACCAGCAAGTAAGCGATGGTCATGGGTCCGACGCCTCCGGGCACAGGGGTGATAGCCCTGACCTTCGACGACACTGCCGCATAATCAACATCGCCACACAGACGCCCCTCTTCGTCGCGGTTCATGCCGACGTCGATGACGACGGCGCCGGGCTTGACGTGGTCGGGGCCGATCAGCTTGGTGCGGCCCACTGCTGCGATCAACACATCTGCCCGACGACAAACCTCTGCGAGATCGGTGGTGCGGCTGTGCGCGACGGTCACCGTGGCGTTGGCTTGCAACAGCAGCTGAGCCATGGGCTTGCCGACGATGTTGCTGCGCCCGACGACCACGGCATGTGCCCCTGAAAGGTCGACACCAGCGTCCTCGAGGAGCCGCATGCAGCCGAGGGGAGTACAGGGTACGAAGCCGGGAAGGCCCAACACGAGTCGAGCCACATTGACAGGGTGAAAGCCGTCGACATCCTTCTCTGGATCGATTGCCTGCAAGACAGGGCGTTCATCGATGTGTCGAGGCAACGGGAGCTGCACCAATATGCCGTCGACGCTGCTGTCTGTGTTGAGTGCGGCCACCAGCTCGAGCAGGGCGCTCTGTGATGTGTCTGCTGGGAGATGGTGGTGGATGTCGACGAGACCGGCCTCAGTGGCCTGCTTACGTTTGTTGCGAATGTATACTTGGCTAGCCGGGTCTTCCCCCACCAGTACCGTCGCGAGCCCGGGAGGGCGATGTCCGGCCGCTACGCGCGCAGAGACGACCTCTGCGACCTCCGCCCTCACTCTCGCCGCGGCTGCTTTGCCATCGATGATCTTTGCCGGCTCCATCGACACCTCCCCCGACGGGATGACGCCGAAGAGGGAGGGCCACAACCCCCTTTCACGATAAATCATCCGTCGTCTACATCGGCTCGAGACCACCCCTGCTGGGGCACGGGAGCGCGGTATGGCGGGGCGTTGGCAGGTTTGGATTGATCGCGGGGGGACGTTTACCGACTGCATCGGGGTCGACCCTGTCACCGGCCACCTCAAGGTGGCGAAGGTTCTCTCCTCAGATCGCGCGCCCATCGACGGCGTGAGACAGTTGCTGGGTTTGGAGCCCGGCTCCCCCATCCCGCCGGTGGTGATGCGGATGGGAACGACGATGGCGACCAATGCGTTGCTCCAGCGGCGTGGTCGTCGAGTGGCACTGCTCATCACGCGGGGCTTTCGGGATTTGCTCGTCATCGGTGACCAGTCGCGCCCCGAGCTCTTCGCGCTTCGGATCGAGAGACCTGCCCCCCTGTACGAGGACGTGGTCGAGGTAGATGCACGAGCGGACAGCGAAGGGAGAGTCTTGCAGCGTCCAACGGTGCATGACGTGGAGCAGCGGCTGCGTACTCTGCGCGAGCAGGGGTACGACTCGTTGGCCATCGCGGTGCTGAATGGGCATCGTTGCCCCTCGTTGGAGCAGGGCCTCGGTGCCGTCGCTGAACGCTGCGGTTTTTTACATATTGTTCTGTCCCATGAACTCTCGTCGGAGACAGGATTTCTGGCGCGCGCCTCGACCGCATGCCTCGACGCCTATCTCACTCCTTTGTTGCAGGACTACCTCCGCGGACTGCACAGGGACTTACCCGGCAGCGACATAAAGCTGATGCAATCGGGCGGGGGACTCGTGGAGTCCTCGCGCTTTCGGGGCGCGGCATCGTTGCTCTCGGGGCCGGCCGGGGGCGTCGTCGCCTGTGCACGCGTCGTCGAGCACCTCGGGCTCCAGCAAGGGATCGGCCTCGATATGGGGGGCACCTCGACAGATGTATGCCGCATTGGTCCTGGGGGCACCTATGAACAGGCACAAGAGCACGATGTCGCCGGTGTCCGCGTCAGGGCTCCCATGGTGTCGGTGCATACCGTCGCTGCCGGTGGCGGGTCGCTGTGCCAGCTCCGCGATGGAAGGCTCGTGGTAGGCCCGGAGAGCGCGGGCGCAGTGCCTGGGCCCCTCTGCTACGGCGCTGCTGAGGCGAAGCATCTGACCATCACCGACGTCAACCTTGCGTTGGGGCGCCTGTTGCCAGACCGGTTTCCCTTTCCCCTCGACCACGGCCGGGTGTCCAGCTCGCTCCAGGAACTCGGGAAAAAAACGGGACTCATTCCCGAGAGCGTCGCTGAGGGTTTCTTTCGGATCGCCAACGCGCGGATGGCGGAGGCGATCCGTCAGGTATCGGTGCGGTGCGGCTTCGATCCGCGCGAGCATCACCTGATCGTCTTCGGAGGTGCAGGCGGGCAACATGCCTGTGCGCTCGCGCGCCTGCTGAAGGTCCGGAGTGTGATTCTCCATCCTCTTGCCGGGGTGTTCTCCGCCGTTGGCATCGGTCAGGCTGATGTGCGGTGGCAAGAGAGCGCTGATCTAGGGGACCGGGAACTGACTGCAGATGCCTTGGCATCGCTGTCCCTCCATCGGGTTCGCTTGGAACATCTCGTGCGGGAGGGATTCCGTCGCCAGCACCACGTCGACGACCCACCAGACCTAGAGGTCTCCATCGAATTGCGTTACCCGCAAGCTGATGCTCGATTTGCTGTGGGACTCGGCACCGTGTCCGACATGCGTCGGGATTTCGAAGGCCAGCATCGACGTCGCTTCGGGTATGTGCGTGCGACAGATGCACTCCATATCGTTGCGATGCGTGTGACGGGAATAGCCCGGACGCGAGCCAGGACACTGATGGCAGAAGCGATGGCCGGCGCGAAGAAAACCAACACAGCAACTCGTCTGTTCTGTGAAGGGGTGTGGCACGACGACGTCCCCGTATTGTGGCGCGGCGACCTGCTGGAAGGGGAACGTCACCAAGGGCCCCTCCTTGTGCTGGAGCAGACGGGTACCATCGTGGTGGAACCAGGCTTTGTCGTCGAAGTGGGGGCCGACGGAATACTGACCCTGCGGGAATGCGGCTCGTTCGTCTCTCACAGCGTCACTATGGCGCGTGATCCGGTATCCCTCGAGCTGGCTCATCACGCATTCGGTGCCATCGCGGAGCAAATGGGCGAGGTACTGCGGAGGACAGCACGGTCGACGAACATCCGTGAGCGCCTCGACTTCTCTTGTGCCGTCTTCGACGCTGCAGGAGCCCTCGTCGCCAACGCGCCCCACATCCCGGTGCACCTCGGGGCGATGGCGGAGACAGTGCGCTGCCTTTTGGAAGAAGAGGGACCTCTGGAGCAGGGCGACGTCTACGTCTCCAACGACCCAGCTCGAGGAGGCTCACATCTACCCGACGTTACCGTAGTTACGCCGGTGCATGACGAAGACGGGACGCTGCTCGGTCATGTCGCTTGTCGCGGTCATCACGCAGATATCGGCGGGATTACCCCGGGGTCGATGCCTCCGTTCTCCTCTACGATCGAGGAGGAGGGGATCATTCTGCCGGCGCTGCGAGTCATTTGTCAGGGGAGCTGGGAGGGGGAGTCGTTACTGGCATGCCTACAGCGCGGTCCTCATCCGGCCCGCGACCCCGCACAGAATCTCGCGGATGTGGAGGCGCAGGTTGCGGCTAACTTGATGGGGCGCGACCTGCTGCTCGAACTCGCTGGTCGGTGGGGGAAGGACGTTTTGGCGGCGCAGATGAGCCACCTCCAAGACAACGCCGCCGAGACCATCGCTGCGGCCATTGCTGCCCTCCCGGATGGGGAGCGTCACTTCAGGGACAGTCTCGACGACGGCAGTGTGATTCAAGTGCGCTTGGTCGTGGCCGGCGATCGCCTCACCATCGATTTCTCGGGTACCGCAGAGGTGTCGACGACAAATCTCAATGCGCCGAAGGCGGTGACGACCGCGGCGGTTCTCTACGCCCTACGTCTGCTCGCGGGGCGTCCCATTCCGCTGTCGTCGGGGTGTCTACGCCATATCGACATTCGCATCCCTGCAGGGTCGCTCCTCGACCCACCACCCGGTGCTGCGGTTGTCGCGGGGAACGTGGAGACATCACAGCGCATCGTCGACGTTCTGCTCGCTGCCTTCGGGCTCCAAGCGGCGAGCCAGGGGACGATGAACAACCTGACGCTCGGCGATGAGACGTTCGGCTACTACGAGACCAGCGCCGGTGTTTCCGGCGCCGGGCGGGGCTATGACGGCGTCTCGGGGGTGCATACGCATATGACAAACACGCGTATCACTGACCCCGAGGTGCTCGAGGCCCGGTTCCCTCTGCGGGTGCGTCGCTTCTCACTTCGGGAGAAAAGCGGCGGGGCAGGACGCTGGCAGGGAGGGAACGGCGTGGTCAGAGAGCTGGAGGCGACGGCAAAGCTGCAAGGAGCGATGGTGAGCGAGCGGCGCACGACGAGACCTTTTGGGCTCGCGGGAGGAGAGCCAGGTGCCTCCGGCAAGGTGCTGGTGCGCGGGGAGGAGATAGCAGGGAGGGCAACCTTTCAGCTGGAGCCCGGTGACACGATCACGGTGTTGACGCCCGGTGGGGGAGGGTACGGCGCTGTCGTGCCGCAATCTTCCTACCGGGCGGTACCCAATTGACCCGCCGGTACTCGCGTAGCGCCACCTACGACCGCTCATTCGGCAGCGGAGACGTCGACACCATCGACGAGAACCCACGGCCCCTCATAACTGAAGTTGCGATGAGTTGTATCTCCCACGGCGACGATACGTTCCAATAGTTCGAACACGTTGCCAGCGATGAGCGTCTCTTGCACCGCAGGACCGAGTTTGCCGTCGCGAACGACGAATGAGCCCTTCGCGACCCCTGAGAAATCACCGCTCACGCTGTCGACGCTGCCAGAGAATCGTCCAACGAAGAGACCATCGCGTAACTGCTCGAGCAATAATGACTCTGGTGTCGTCCCAGGAGAGAGCCGAAGGTTTGTGGTGCCAATGCTGGGCATCGAACGGGCATCCCCAGTTGCGTGACCGGTAGGCTCTACACCCGCACGATGGGCCGATTTGGCGTCGTACAGGAAGTTCCGGAGCACGCCCTCGTCCAGGAGTACCGTGGGGCGATGAGGCATCCCTTCTCGGTCGAAGCCCGCAGAGCCGATGGCGCCAGGGATTGTTCCTTCGTCGGTTAGGGTGAGGCGCCCGGAGGCGATGCGATGTCCGAGTTTGTCCTTCAGTCGACTACGCCCCTTGAATACCTCGTCACCGTCTGCGGCGGCGAGCAGCGTTCCAACAAAGATCTCCTCGAACGTTTCGGTGCCAAAGAGCACTTTGCCTTTATAGGACGAGCCCGGGACCGGTCGCAGAAGCCGTAACACTTGCTCGCCAAAACGCCGCCCAAGGGTTGCTGGCGAAATAGCAGTGAGCCGACGAGCCCCCTCGAAGACTTGGTCGAAGGAGCCGACCTCGTCCCCATCGACGGCCATCCCGAATAGTCCGCATACCACCGAGGTTTCGCTGCCAGCGGCTCGTACCCCTTTGCTGCTGACGATGGCGCCGTGGGCTGCGCTGGCGGTAAACGAACCGGAGTCGACGCTGACCCTCGGGTCGACCTGCAGGGCGGCATGCAACAGCTCGCCCGCGAGCGAGACGGCCTCGTCGGCGGGTAGATTCGCAATCGCGTCATCCCATAGACCATCGACGGCAGATAGCGCTCGCGGATGGGGGAGTGCATTGGCAGGATCGCCTTTTGTACCTCGCGCGATCGCAAGGGCGTCCTGCAATGCATCGTCGATGGCTTCGCTCTCTAGGCGGTTCACATAGGCAAAACCTAGGCGGTCTTCGAGTAAGACACGTATTCCGAGGCCGTGGTGCTCGTCTACCTCACCGCCCTTAATGTCGTTCTGCTCTAGGTTCACCGAGGTTTGGTGCACGTATTCCGCACACACCTCGACGTCGGTGGCGCCAAGCTCTTTTCCTCGTCGTACGACGTCATCGCAGAGGGCCAGTAGCCGAGAGGCATGATCGTTGAGCGGGACCGCATCAGTGGGCGAGAGCGACGTCATGATGACCTCTTAGAGGGAGGAGAGGAGGGTGTTTGGGACCCTCAGCTCGTGGTCTCTTTTCCTGCGACTGTGACCGTGCAGCGCAGATGCGGACCTCCGGCGTCGACTTTCGCTGGCTGTCCTTTGCCGCAGTAGCCCGAGCCCCGCTCCCATGAGAAGTCGTTTCCGACGGCATCGACGCTGGCGAGCTGGCGACGCAGGCGGCGATAGGCCA
>JBMTAX010000138.1:0-7435 GCA_049429145.1 Myxococcota bacterium | reverse complement strand
TTAACCTGAAGCAAGGAGAGCCCTTGAGAAAGCTCGCCGCGTCCGCGGTCAGCCTCGCCGAGGGTCTCATCGGCCAGGGCTTTTTCGAGCAGGGGTAGGGCCTTCTTCCCCTTGCCCTCGTTGGTGTAGTGCTCCCCCATCTTGATGAACTCTGCCGAGGTCTCAGCGGCGAGGAGGGTGAGGGCCACGGTGATGGCGGTGCTTGGGTTCATCATGAACTCCGGTGCGAGGAGGGCGAGCAGACTTACTTCTTGGGCCGAAAAGCACGGACGACGTCGTCATGGGTCTCGAGGAACGGGCCGCCGATGAGATCGATGCAGTAGGGGACAGCCGGGAACACCGCCTCGAGGCACTCGCGAATGGCCTTGGGGCTGCCCGGCAGGTTGATGAGGAGGGCGCCGCCGCCGTCGGGGGCGTACCGAATGCCCGCTTCTTGGCGAGACAGGATGGCGGTCGGGACCTTCTCGAGGGAGACCTTGCGCATGAGCTCCCCGAAGCCGGGCATCATTTTGTGGCAGACGGCGGCGGTCGCTTCCACGGTGACGTCGCGTCGAGCGGGACCGGTGCCACCGGTGGTCACCACGAGGCAGCAGCGCTCCTCGTCAACCAGGCGAACCAACTGCTCTTCGATGACCGCCCATTCGTCGGGGATGAGCACTGAAACCGGCTCGAAGGGTGTGCGCAAGAACGCCGTGAGGCACTCCAGCATCGCTGGGCCGCCCTTGTCTTCGTAGACCCCTTGGGAGGCTCGGTCGCTGACTGTCACGAGCCCGATTTTTGCCGTTGTCGTCATAGTTCCCCTCGAAACCGCCGCCTTAGCACCTGCCGCCCGGGGGCAGAAGGTGCCCTGGAAGGGGCAAGCAGCTCCCTTCTACGGTCCGCTTGTCGCCGCGCGAATTTGCGTGGCAAGCGCGAACGAACGCTGTTGGCAGGGCGGAGAGCGCCCTCAGTTGCCATGCCGTCGTTGGGAAATCCTCTTTATTTTCGATATGTAAGCTTACTGGGGCTCCACTTTGAGCCAGCCGGCGCGACCCGCCTCGATGGTCGCACGGTCGATCGACAGCGGGATGGGGTCACCCGCCTCCCAGCGGGGCAGCTGGTCTTCGACGTGACGGTGGCCGAAGTGGCCGCTCTGGCCCCCATCGATCACCATTCGCACAGACGGCGGGTCACTCATCTCTGCGACGATGCGCGTGCCCGAGCCGTGGGTAATGGGCGTGTTGCGCTCGGAGCGCAGGCAGGCGCGACAGCCGTCTTGGGGCCTTGGGCTCGTGGCAAAGAGGAAACCGACGACGGGGGCCTCGGCCAGGCGGCCTCGAACGCTGAGGGTGTGGACGCGACCCAGGGTCCACTGAGCGGGGTCGCGACCGATCTCGGTTTGGAGACGCTCTAGCACCACGGCCGCTGCTGCCGCCACGAAGGGACGTGGGCCCTCGTAGCCGCCGTGGGCGGGATCATCGAGGAGCACCGGGCTGCCTCCCGCGAGAGCCTCGAGGAAGGCCTCTTCGACCGCCTGTTGAAAGCGGGACAGGCCAGCGAGCTCAGGCGCGACGTCTTCGCCCACGAGGCTCGCCGCGACCTGCACGCGTACCTCCGGCCACAGCCACTCGAAGGCCAGCGCTCCGACGGAGTCGCGCACGAAGCGACCATCGAATGTGCGCAGAGCGTCGCATAGGCCGTCGACCATGGCCGTTGCGAAGCCGGGTACCTCTGCTGGGCAGTGGGGGGCCAGCGCGGGCAGGAGCAGCCGCGCTTCCACCGACTCCACGTCTTGTTGGATGGCGAGGAGTTCGTCGGCGCTGGGCTTCTTCTCCGCGAGCAATGCCTCCACGCGCTCTTTCACCCGCAGCGCGCGGTAGCCCGTCTCGCCTTCGCGGCCGATGTGAGGCCAGCCAGGGCCCTCTTCGTCGGTGAGGCGCTGGTTGGTCGCATTGAAGTACCCCTTCGCCGGGTTCGTCAGCTGTGGCTTGTACTCCCGTGGCAGGGCCTCGCCCCACCCGGCATCGCGTCCCCTGCCGTCGCGAGGCAGGTCTGGTCGCTCGTCGCTGCGGCGCAATGGAATCTGACCTGACAGGCGATAGGCGATGTCGCCGGAGGTGAATGCGAAGACCAGGTTCATGAACGGGGAGGCGAGGTCGGCCGCGGCGAGGTCCGCGTCTTCCGGGGAGGCAGCTTTGCCCAAGTCCCACAGCGACGTCACGACGTTCTGCTTCCAGCCGGGATTCTCGAGGTTGCAATCCATGATGGCGAGTCGTTCCCCTTCGTCGATCTGAAAGGCCCGCCCTGGAGGAACGAGTGGGCCGAAGACCGTGGTCTTCCACACCTCTCGGAAGAGAGGCGCGTCTTCGCCGCGTCGGGTGCGGTACGTCTGCTCGACCGTGCCGTAGTTCATGGGCTGCCCGTCGAGCCAATAGAGGTCCTCGCGGTCTTGCACAGGGCTGATGCGCACCATGTCCTGACAGTCGGCGTAGGCATTCGTGATGCCCCAGGCCACGCGGTTGCCAAACCCGATGATCACCGCCGGGATGCCCGGGAAGGTGACCCCAGCGATATCGAAGTCGGGGGCCTTCAGGTGGGCGAGGTAGAACAATGACGGGCCTTCGTGGGCGAGATGGGGATCGTTGACGAGGATCGGCAGGCCGCTTGCGGTCTTCTCACCGTGCACCACCCATGAGTTCGATGCCCCCGTCTCACGCTCGGAGAGCAGTCCGAGGAGAAGTTGGCGCTCGAAGGCAGAGAGCGCGGGCTCCGCGGCGGCCCGAGCGAGGGGGTGCATGCGCCGTGCGCTCGTCGCAGCTGACTTCACCTCGTGAGGGGTGACCGCGTCGCCTGCAGCCGCGCGGGCTCGCGCAAACCCGACTTGTCCGCTGTGTTCGTCGCTCGGGACGACGGGGGCATCGCGGTGAGAGGGCAGAGCGAGCAGGGTCTCTCGTCGTGGGTCATCTTCCGCCACGCGGCCGAGGAGTCGGGCGCGGACCAGCTCCTCGTCCCGACCCACCCCTTGGTTGTCTTGCAGGAGACGCACACAGGCGAGTACGTCGCGGGCAGAGAAGGGCTCGAAGTCGACGCCGAGCAACGCCATCTCCCCCGAGCGGCCCACGGCCGAAGCGCCATCGTTCACTCCGGCGGCATAGCCGTCGAGGATCGCGAGGCCCCGGGGGCTCGTGGCCGCGAGTTGTTCGTCGAGACGCCAGCTCGTGAGCCGCAGGTATTGATCGGCATAGATCATGTCGCGGTCGAGCAACTCGCTCAGGCGCCCGAGGGCGGCGAACTTGCGAAACATCAGCTGAAAGGTGCGGTCACGACCGTGCATGTAGCCTAGGCCATAGGCGAGGTCAGGCTCGGTGCCAGCGAAGATGTGGGGGATACCCCACTCGTCGGTGATCACCTCGACCTCCGCCGCGGGCAGTCCCGGGGACGACGATGTCACCGTGAGCGGCCGGTCCTTCGGGAGGTCGTTCGGGTGAAAGCAGGAGAGCGGATGGCAAGCGCCCCCGAGCAGCAAAGTGAGGGAGAGTCCGAGGCGAGCCGTGCGCTTCATGAGGCACCTCCACCCCGAGTAGGCCCGCACTGGACAAAGCGCGTCAAGTGCGCGTGTTGACAGCGACGCTCGCCGCGCAGGAAACCTCCTTTATGCACTTCCAAAAGCGCACTCCGCCACGCGGTGCACGACCGGGGACACTCGTCCCCGGAGAGCACGCGCTGCCTCCCCGTTTGAGACTCATCACCTACGATCGTGACTCCTTCGAGGAGCGCAGCATCGAGCGCATCGCCGACATCGACGTGCACACGGCGGATGAGAGACTCTACTGGTTGGACGTGCAGGGCCTCGGCGATGAGGCGCTCATCCGTGAGCTCGGCGAGCGCTTTCGGATGCACCCCCTCGCCCTCGAGGACGTCGTTAATGCTCCGCAGCGCCCGAAGGCCGATAGCTACGAGCACAATCACCTGACGATCTTGCGGGAGTTCACTCTCGTCGACATGCCGCAGCTGATGGAGGAGCAGGTGAGCGTCCTGCTTGGGCCTCGGTATGTGGTCACTTTCCAAGAACACTACGGCGACAAGTACGATACTGTCAGGGAGCGCCTGAGGAACCATCACAGCTCTCTGCGGTTGCACGGCGCAGATTATCTAGCCTACGCGCTCATCGATGCCACCGTCGATGGATGTCACCCGGTGCTCGAGGCTCTGTCAGAGCATCTCGACGAGCTCGATGAAGAAGTTCTGCTGCGCCCGACCCCCAACACGCTCGAGGCCCTCGCTGCCACGAAGCGCAGCCTGACCAAGCTCCGCCGGGTGCTAGGGCCGCAGCGGGATGCGATTTTGCGGCTCACCCGCGAGGAGTCGCCCCTTTTGACGCCCGCGGTGCAGGTGTTCTTCCGCGACGTGTTCGATCACGCACAACAGGCCAACGAGGTGGTGGAGTCATTCAGAGAGGTCGCCGCGAACCAGATGAACACCTATCTCTCCGTTGTGTCGAATCGTACCAACGACATCATGCGGATTCTGACCATCATCTCGACGGTGTTCATCCCCCTGACATTCCTCACGGGACTCTACGGCATGAACTTCCGCTTCATGCCCGAGCTCGAATATCGCTACTCTTACCCCCTCTTGATTCTCTTCATGGGGGCTCTCTCCATCGTGCAGCTGATCTTCTTTTTCAAGCGACGATGGATCGGAAGGAGCCGGCGCTATCGTTGAAGAATCTCCACCACGAGCAGTCTCGTCAGGACGCCTCGCTCGTTCCCGCCTGAGACACGCATCATCTCGAGTGGCGCAAAAATACGCACAGACGAAACGAAGCAGTGATTTCGAGCGCCTCACTATGGGCGATCGCCATGCGTGCCTCTTCGTCGAGGTGCCGTGCGCTCGGTGTCATCGCGACGAGATCCCGCAATACCTCGCCAACGAGCTTCAGTCGAAAGGTGCATGACCGTTCGGCATACGGCACGAACCATTCGGAAAGCTCAGCCTGCAGCCTCTCCTGCTTGCGCGGCGCGATGCCGAGGAGACCAAAGCGGGTTCGTAGCTCGGTGAGATGCTCCGGCGCTGGCATGACGACGACCAGGTGACCCTGCGGTACGACCACCCGGGCGAACTCTGCAGGGTTTCTGGCAGCGAAGAGATTTAGCAGTACGTGTACCGATTCATTGAGAAACGGCAGTTTTGCGTGGGTGTCAGCGACGAGAAAGCGGAGGTCACGATGACGTTTCGCAGCGAGTCGTGTCGCTTCTTTCGAGATGTCTGTGCCAAAGGCGACTGGACCAATCGACGAGAGACTTCGCGCCACCGCTGCGAGATGATGGCCCTCCCCGCATCCAGCGTCGACGATGCAGGGTGAACTCACTCCCTCTGCGAGGAGTTCATGCACGAGCACATTGAGATCTTCGGTGAGAGGGGCGTAGTTCTCGCCGTCGAGAAAGCGCCTGCGCGCTTCCAGCATTGGCTTGTCGTCACCAGCGAGAGGGGGCAAGCGACGCCCGGCCAGCAGGTTCACGTAGCCTTCTTTGGCGACGTCAAAGCGGTGTCCCCGTTCGCAGGCGTATACACGCGGCCCTTCGTGCATTGGCTGTGCGCAGACCGGGCAGCACAGCACCCCGCGCGGCGCGCTCGGCCCAGTCACGACAGGCGCTGATCTTCGGTGGCGGGGACGAGCGGGACCGTGATGTGGAAGGTCGCCCCCGGTGAGCTCGAGGTCACGAGTTTCCCGCGCATCTGGCCGATCAACGACTTGATGATGCTGACGCCGAGGGAGTCACTCCGGCGGGTCTCAAAATCTGCAGGCAGGCCAGGGCCCTCGTCACCTATCTCGAGGACGAGATGACCCTTTTCCGACCTCGTCCGGATACGAATCCGACAGCTGCCGTCGGCGCTGCGGCCGTGTTTGAGGGCGTTGGTGATGATCTCGTTCACGATGAGGCAGCACGGGATGGCCTGCTCGACCGAGACCTGCACCGGCTCCGTATCGAGCACGACGTTGCCCGACCGCTCGAGGCTCGCCAGGATGATGTTCGACAGGTCTCGCACCGCATCGCTCAGGTCGATATGAAGAAAATCACGACTGCCATATAGGAGGTGGTGCACCAGCGAGATGGAACGGACCCGCAACCCGCTGTCGATGATGGCGGCACGGGCCTCTTCCGAGAGGTCTTTGGCCGACTGCAGCGAGAGCATGCTCGAGACGATCTGCAGGTTGTTCTTCACCCGATGGTGAATCTCTTTGAGCAGCACCTCACGCTCCGACAGCGTGTGGCTGATCTCGGCGACGGTCTTCTCCCACAGGATGCGGTTGCGCAGGGCCAAGCTCACGGCGTGACAGTAGAGCTCGACGAGTTCACGCTCCCATGCTTGGAGGTTCTCCGCGAACAATACGAGGCGGAGCGAGACGTCTTCTGCAATAGAAAAACAGTACACGTGGCCCGTTCCGGAAGGCGTGAGCCGTCCCATCGGCGGGCTGTCGTCGAGACAAGGCCGGAGCTCCACGGGGAGGGTATCGTCTATGTTTCGTCCCGCGAGCCCAGAGAGCACGCCTGAGGCGGCGCGGATGCGAAACTCTTTCGGCTCCGAACGATGCAGTCGCCATGCGCCCGCGAAGACCCCCTGGCAGGCGTGGGGTGTGAGCAAGGCCTCTACCTGTTCCAACACCTTGGCCAGAAGTTGTTCGATGGCTGGGCTCTCAAAGAGGGCATCCACCGCTTCGAGAACGCGCTGCATCCCGCTGCGCTGACGGTGGATGGTCTCGAGGTCGCGCCATGCGCGGATGGCGCCTGTCACGCAGGTCACCAGCCGTCGAGCCGTGGTCTCGGCTTTGCTGAGGTAGTCGTGGATGTCGTAGCTCTGGGTGACGATGGCCTCGGGCGCATTGCCCGGCTGTCCCGTGCGCACGACGAGACGGAGCGAGGGCTCTTGGAGGTCTTCACGGATCCAGCGGATAAAGTCGAGGCCGGCGGTCTCTGACTCCATGACGACGTCGACGAGCGCCACGGCGATGTCTCGGTGCTGCTTGAGCAGTTCCCGCCCCGCAGCCGCCCCGTCTACAGTGAGCAGTCGCACCGGCACCCCGTCGACCGTGATGCCTCGCAGGGCGAGCTCGCTCACCATCCGCACGTCAGCGTCGTCGTCCACGATCAGGACCTTCCACGGAGGACGCACCGGCGCTTCCACCGCGGCCCCCTGCGCGACTCCCGTCTTTTTTCCCTCGACGAGCGGTGCGTCGTCGTCGATGAGCGGCGCGTCGTCGTCGATGAGCGGCGCGTCGTCATCTTTCGCGTCAGGGATGAACTCACTCATCAGAACCGCTCTCCCGTGGGCTCGCTGCTGTGTTTCTGACCTTCGACCCTCCGCAGGGGTCAACAAAAGCCGCAGTCTTTGCCCTCGCTGGGTACCATGCTACCCTTCCAGCTTCCACCTTAGGCCTGTGGACCACGTTTTC
>JBMTAX010000137.1:0-7440 GCA_049429145.1 Myxococcota bacterium | reverse complement strand
GCTTGCGCGGCCTCCACCTGCGCGCGCGCGATCGTGAGTTCCGGGGCCTGAATCTCAGCGTCATGCTCGATGCCGACGACGTCATAGGTAAGCCACGCAGCATCCACTTTAGAGTTCACCTGGACCGGCGACGGCAGCAACGCGGCGGGAGGACGATGCAGCAATGCGTTGAGGCGTACCTGCAGCGTTCGGCGACGTGCAAGCAATGCGAAACGCTGTTCCTCATTTCTCGCACTCTCCGCGACCCAGACGAGGGTCTCGGCCGCGGAGGAAGTACCACTCTCGGCCTGCGCCTCGGCCGCCGCTTGCATTGCCCCCAACACCGACGACAACTCCGCGTTCCGCAACAACGCATCTTCGGTACTGCGCCACTCGAGCAACATCTCACACGCGAACAAGGCGAGGTCCAGCCTGACCCGATCCAACTGCGCCGCCGCAACGTCGGCGCGTGCTGCAGCAGCCAAGGCGCGAGCGGTCAAGACGTCACTGACAGGGAGGCGCTGGCTCACCATGACCCGCTGTCCGAAGGTCATGTCACCGGCACCAAAGGCCGCGGTCAGACTCAATGGGGCCACCGACACCGAAACCATGGGATGGTCCAGGGACTGGGCGATGGGCACCTCGGCGAGCGCAGCCCTCCACGCCGCACGTGCCGCCCCGAGAGATGGGTTTCGACGAAGCACCTCGCGCACCAGTTGGGCTTCCTCGAGGACCGCCATGTTCGGCCAGGCTTCCTCACCCGCGCGGCTCGGTATCCACTCTGCGTCAGGGTCATGAGAAGCGGCCCAGCTGGCGAGGGAGTCCTCGTAACGCTGGGTCGCAGGGGTCGTGCACCCGGCGCAGCCCCAGAGGGCCAGAAACAACGACAACTGCACCCTGCGGGTGCGACCAAAGAAGTGGGCAGTCATGGAGTGAGCCTCGACTCTTGACGAAAGGAACACAGCACAGCGCAGCGGCGCGCACGAGGATGCGCGCGCCATCCCCGAGAACGGAGGCGCGCGAACGGAAGGCTCGTCGTCGTCAGAGAAGAAGCGTGCAGTGCAGGAGTCGAGGTGGCGGCCCTGTAGGGTCGAAGGCACGGTAGCTACGCCTCTCTTGCGAGACAGGCCGTAGCGCGAGTCTTTGGTCGTGCCGAGGAGCAGGTACCAAGACGATGGCAGGGGGAGGCGATACGTCGGGGAGAGCACGAAGGGGCAGAGGGTCGGCCACGGACATGCGCAGCTGAACACCCTCACAACACCCTTGCTCAAGGTGCGGCGATGCGTCGACGGCGACCCGCAGCGAGGGCGGGGGGCAACAGCAGTGGGAGACGACGGTGCCCATGGCGCGGCAACGCATCAAATCAGCGACGAGGGTAGTGCCCGCACACAGCACCAAGGGCAGCAGAGTGGCTGCCGCGAGGCGTCGCCATTGGCGCTGACAGTGCCCCACGGGACTCCCTTCACGGTCGCACGGGCGACCTTACTCCAGGGAAAAGGGTAGCAGCTGGGATTGGTCCTGTCGCTGGTTCCTGCATGCGGGTGCGTGCCTGCTCCGCGGGCCTTTTGCGTTCGCCCCGCGATGGTAGCGTCCCCTGCGATGATGTCCCGCTTTCGCTTCTCGTGCCGCGCCCACGCCATCGTCCTGCTCACGCTGCAGTGTGCAGCCAGCGCCTGCGTTGACCTGAGCACCACCCCGGTGCGCCACCAAGAGCGCATGTCGCTTTGGGTGCAGACATTGGAGCCTGCGGACGTCACAGACGCGCTTCGCTTCTGCGCTGACCACCAACTGAACCTCAACGTCAACATGATGCAGGGGGAGTGGGACGCTTCACGACTCGCGTCGTTGTGTGAGCAGGCGGCAGCAGCTGATGTCGCTGTCCGCCTTTGGCCAGCGCTACCCCATGCCGATGGCTACTGGGCAAACCAGGAGAACGCGGACCGTTTTGTCGGGTATATCGACGAACTCGTCGTCGTCGCCCGGGAGCATTGCCGGCGGGTCGACGGCCTCATTGTCGACATGGAGCTGCCCTTCGACAAGGCCATGGCGCTCGAGCAGAAACGCGCAGCGGGAGAGAGCAACCTTGACCTCGTCAACTGGCTCCTTGAGGGGGTCGACGAGGGTCGCTTCTATGCCGCCCGTGCGCTCTATGCAGATGCGGTCGACCGCATCAAGGCCGAAGGTCTTTTCGTTGGGGTGAGCACACTTGCCCAGAATCTCGATGACTACGATGACGGCGATGAGACCATCGCCCGGGCCATGTGGACTCCCATCGAGGGCATCGCGTGGGACCAGGTGGCCTTTCAAGTGTACCGAAACCTCTTTCAGGCAGGTTACCCGCCCGAAGACGGCAGCGTGTACACCCCGGGCCTCATTGCGAGTTACGCCCAGTCGGCACGAGCTGCATATGGTGAACGCGGCGCGCTCGACCTCGGCATGGCGGGTTCGGGGCCGAGACTCGAGGACGGTCTTGGCAGTGCCGCCGAGCTCCAAGCCGACATCGCGGCGGCACAAGCGGAAGGCCTTGCCCCGGGCAGTCTCTCGATATTCGCGCTCGACGGACTCCGCGGGGTTCCTGACGCAGACGCATGGGTGCAGGTGCCGCCACCTGCCGAGGCGACACCCAGTGGGGCCGACCTCGATCTACGGGGCATCTTCCGTTTGCTCGACGACCTCGACCTGTGACCCGAGACGCCTCCTTCGTCGACCTGGGTTTTCCGATCACGACCCGACGGTGAACTGGGCGTCCCACCAGCCATGGAGGTTGCAGTAGGCGAGTACACGCGCACGCCCCGTGCCCCCGAGAGCGGTCGCAGGGAAGTCTGCCACCGGCTCTTCGAACGCGGGCCCCAGCCTCGCATAGGCCCGGAGCTGGTCGAGTTCGTCGAAGAGGTAGATCGATTCGATGTAATGCTCGGCAGTCATGGGGTGAAGGGCCCCCTTGTCGCGGTCACCGATCTCGACCGAGAGATAGCCGTTGGGTCGCTGTCCGAGCACAGGCGTGTGCGTCGCCGTCTTGTCGACCCACTCGCCGGGCCGTGCGTTCGTGTAAGGGCGGCGGAAGGTACCGTCTGGCTCTGCCGAAAGCGCTTTGATGTCGTAGAGCGCACGCCACCAGCCGTGCAAGTTACAGAGTGCGTACGCTTCGATGACGCCCACCTCTGCCGGCACCTCGATGGAAGCGATCATTCGCGCATCTGTACCCGGCGCGAACGTACGTGAGTCGATGACGTTCTGAAACTCGTCCTGCAAGACCAGCTGGCTGATGTAGTGCTGTACGGTCATGTCGTGGTTGACGACGGGATCTTGCGTCACGTCCTCGATCTCGAGCCAAAGACGAATGCGCTTGTCGTCGATGCGAGCCCCGTACAGACGCGGCAGGTGGATCTCGACTTTATTTCCCCAAGGGCCAGGGGCTGCCCGTGTGTAGGGTGCGCCGAACGTACCCTCTCCCTCGGCGAGCGGCTCCGCTTCAGGCGGCTCGCAAGCGGGCAACAACAGCGACGCGGTGCCCAAACGAAGCGATGTCATCACGAAGTCACGACGATCTAGCGGCACCCGAACACCTCCTACGCATCCCTTGACCAAACTCGAGACAGGTTGTTCGGAGGTTAGCAGAAACCAGCCAGGACCTCCCGGGGTGGCCTGCCCGGAGGCACGAGGGGCCCCGGTCCGGCGAGCGCTGGGCGTTGCCTCTGCGGGAGTGATTGATCCCGTGGCCGGTGGTGGTAAGAGCGGCACGCGCCTGGGCGGGGTTTCGCCCACGACGCCACGTCGCCCGGTGTGACGCACATGCGCGGGCGAGACGACGAGGGCTTCCATGGGTGAGACAATCCAGGCATCAGTCACACAGGCCGGCGGTGGGTTCGATCCGTCGTTCCTCATCATGTTGGCGGCGATGTTCGCCGTGATGTACTTCCTTATGATCCGTCCCCAGCGGAAGCAGCAGCAGGAGCACGCGGCGCTCCTCGCCAGCTTGAAGAAGGGAGATGAGGTCGTCCTCTCGTCGGGCCTCATCGGCAAGATTTTTTCGGTGGAGAGCCGGCTGATCACTCTCGACCTTGGCAACAACACGCGCGTCCGAGTGGTCAAGCAATCGGTGAGCGGGCGCGCGAGCGCACTTCTCGGCAACGGAGAGAAAGAGAAGGCAGCCACCGAGGAGGCTGGTAGCGCGTAATGGAACCGGCGGGCTGACGATGAGGTCATCTCTCGTAGCCCTGCCCCGCCGGCCCCATGGGCGCTGAGCGAAGGAAACGCCCTTGCGCTTGTCCATGGCTGGCCTATTGCTTCGCCACGAGGGCTGGTAACGGCCCACGCGCCACGAGCGCGGGAGCTCCCATGCAGAACAATTGGTCTTTTCGGCTGCTCGTCTCTGTCGCCATGCTAGGCGCAGCCATCTACTTCTTGGTCCCCACGGGGATCTACTTCTCTCTCTCGCCCGACGAGACCCGCGAGGTCAGGCAGAATAAGGGTGCTTTCGACAAGCACCTACCGTCGTGGGCGTCGAAGTCTCACATCGTGCCTGGTCTCGACCTGCAGGGCGGTGTGCACATGGTGCTCGGTGTCAACCTCGAGAAGGCGATCACCGATCGTGCTGCTCGTGCCGCGCAGCGCCTCAAGACCGAATTCGAGGACCGCTCGGTGGCCTTCGAGAAGGTGGAGCACATCATCGACCCAGAGTCGGGCTATGGCGACCGCATCGACGTCGTGTTCGCAACCGCCGAAGGACGCAAGACCTACGAGGACGAGGTCGCCCGGTACTTCGGCGACCTCGAAGCTGTGTCGGTGGGTGATACCGCCTTGTCCCTCCGGGTACCCCCCGCAGTGGTCGACCAAATTCGCAGCGACGCCGTCGACCAGACCATGAAGACCATTCGTAACCGCATCGACAAGATGGGCGTGACGGAGCCGTCGATCGCGAAGCGGGGTGACGACCAAATCCAGATCCAGCTCCCCGGCTACAACAACCCCGAGGAGGCGAAGTCGCTCATCGGTCGCACGGCGCAGCTCGAGTTCATGATGGCCGATGACAACGCGACGTTTCTCACCTCGCTGACCGACCTCCCCGAGGGCGTTGAACTGCAACAAAGCGGATTCCAGCGCCCGGACGGCGGCTTCGGCAACGACGTTTACCTCGAGTTCTCGGAGCGGCGACTCGATGAGGTCCGGCGGTATTTGGCCGGCAACGTCCCCGTCGAGAACGCCATCAAATACGGCCGCCTCGGCCGCAATGACGACGACGGACAGGCCCTGATGCGAAGCTACACGCTCAAACGGCAGGTGGAGCTCACGGGCGACGACCTCGTCGACGCGCGTGTGGCCCTCGGCTCTCCAGAGAACCCGCGGCCCTTCGTATCGCTCGACTTCTCCATCGCGGGTGGTCGTCGCTTTGGCGAGCTGACCACGAAGAACGTCGGACGGCGCATGGCCATCGTGCTTGAGGACATCGTTGACTCCGCCCCTGTGATCAACGAGCCCATCACCGGCGGCTCGGCGCAGATCACCATGAGCGGCAACCGCACCCGTGAGGAGATGATTCGCGACGCCAACCAGCTCGCGCTCGTCCTCAAGGCAGGCGCCCTGCCCGCCCCAGTTACCTTTCGGGAAGAGCGTAGTGTGGGACCCTCGCTCGGTGCAGAGGCCGTGCGGGCCGGTGCCATGGCGGTGGCCGTGGGCGGCCTCCTCATCGTGCTCTACATGCTCGTGTACTACCGACTGTCAGGCGTCTTCAGCGTCCTCGGCTTGCTGTTCAACGTCTCCTTCGTGCTCGCGGTGCTCTCGTGGCTCGGCGCCACCATCACGCTCCCGGGCGTCGCGGGTCTCTTGCTGACGGTGGGTATGGCCGTCGACGCCAACGTCATCATCAACGAGCGTATCCGCGAGGAGATGCGCGCCGGAAAGACACCGCGCTCCGCGGTGCAGGCGGGGTTCGACAACGCCTTCAGCGCCATCATCGACGCGAACGTGACGACCTTCATCGCCGCCATGGTCTTGTGGCAGTTCGGCACGGGACCCGTGCAGAACTTCGCGACGACCCTCCTCATCGGCGTCATCACGTCGGTGATCAGCGCCGTCTTCATTGTCCGCACCTTCTTCGACATGGTCACGGCCAAGGGGCCGGAGACTCTCTCCATCTGAGCGGGGTTCTTCGATGTTTCGTCTTTTCGATCCCAAGACCCCTGTTGATTTCGTCGGGAAACTGCCCCTCGGAACACGCATCTCCGTTGGTGTCGTCGCCGTCAGCTTGGTGGCCCTCATGCCTTTTGTGAGGGGTATCAACTGGGGCATCGACTTCGCGGGTGGCACCGAAATGCAGGTGAAGTTCTCGCAAGCGGTCGACTCTGAAGCGATTCGCCAGGTCCTCGACGGCGCGGGCTTCGACAAGAAGCAGGTCCAGCGCTACGGCACCGAGGACATGAACGAGATGCTCATCCGTGTCGAACGACTCACCACGCTGAAGTCTACTGACGTGGAGAAGCTGAAGGCGCTGCTCGAAGCGAACCTGGGCTCTCTCGCTCCGGGTGCCAGCGGTGACGTCAGCGTGTCCTTCTCCGAGGGAGAAGGCGACCGCGTGACCATCACCCTCCCCCTCGCCGCCACCGCGGTGCCCGCCACAAGCGGCGCTGACGCCGGGCTCGACGCCCCCTCCCCCGCGGAGGAGAGCGCCCTCGCCCAAGCGACGAAGGTGGATGAGCAGCGCGCGGCTCTCGCCCAGCTCATCGAGGGGCAGAGCGGCTACAAGCTGCGTCGCACCAAGGCCGCCGACCAAGCAGAGGCCACCACTCAAGACGCCATCATCGCCGACGACCCCTACCAAGGGCGCGTGAAGTACATGGTGTATTTCCAGGGCATCTCCTCGGAGATCGAGAAGGCCCTCGCTGCGCGCTTCGGCGAGGTGGAGGTTCGCCGGGTCGAGTTCGTCGATTCGAAGGTGGCCGAGCAGCTGCGTACCGACGGCTTGCTCGCTGTGCTGCTCGCCATCCTTTGCATCCTCGTTTACGTCGCGGTCCGCTTCGACATCTACTTCGCCCCGGGTGCCGTGGTGGCGTTGATTCACGACGCCATCATCGCCCTGGTCATCTTCCCACTCACCTGGCGTGAGTTCGACCTTCCCTCCATCGCCGCGGTGCTCACCGTCGTGGGTTACTCCATCAACGACACTATCGTGCTGTACGATCGCGTCCGCGAGGTGGTCCCCGCCGAGAAACGCGACCTCCTTACCGAGGGCGAGCTGAAGGGCTTTATCAACCAGGCGATCAACGACACCTTCAGCCGCACCATCAACACGGCGCTGACCACCCTCATCGCGACGCTCGCCCTGGCGCTCTTCGCTCGTGGCGCGGTCGAGAACTTTGCGCTGGTCCTGTCGGTGGGCATCGTGGTCGGTACATGGTCGTCGATCTTCGTCGCCCCTGCGGTGTACCTGTTCCTGCGTCGTCACTTCCACTCGCCCGAGGCGGT
>JBMTAX010000136.1:0-7448 GCA_049429145.1 Myxococcota bacterium | reverse complement strand
TAATTGGCAAGCACATCGTCGACGTCACCAAGCGGGATTCGACGACGGTTGGGACGATCCTTGCCAGATTGGGGTGGGAACAGAAGCGGACGGCGAAAGAGCGGTACTACGTGCGCCCCCCTACGCCGCCGCCCCCACCCCCCAGCGACGACGTGTACGCCGAGGAAGCGATAGACGCACTACTGGCGTCTTCGCCGCCTATGAAGACGTCACGGGTGTTCCGAGCCATCAAAGAAGCCCGCCGCACTGAGCCCGTGCTGCACTACGTGCCCCATGATCCCGACGCTCCCGACGACCCCGAGCTGGTCAACTGAGCTGCGATAGGTATAGGGCCACAGCCTGCTCCACTGCATGTGACAGTGACATGCGGTGCTTCACGCAAGCGGTACGCAGCGTCTCGTCGAGGTCAGTGGGCAGGTGGACAGTGAGTCGTGTGAGTGACTCACCGGACGTCGACAGGTCTGCGCGTCGGCGGTGTGTAGACTGCGCCTGTCGACGGTCCCGCTGCTGCTGCGGCGGCTGAAACACAGCCTCGCCGGGGGGTGGCGCGGAGATGAATGCCTCCATCGCAGCGTCGTCGATGGCGTTGATGTTGCGGAGCGACGGCTTGCGGACCTGCATGTGCACTCGCTTTTTCACGACTGGCCTCCCACGACGCTGAGTACCTCGTCGAGGAGCGTGGTCACTTCGTTGGCGGCGTCCGACTTCGGGGCATAGCTGACGGCGCCCTGCCCTCCGCCAATGGCTTCGGGGAACGCAACCCGATTACCCAGCGTTGCCTCCATAACGACGAGCCCCGCTGCCGCAGCTGCATCGCCAAGTCCCTGTCCCAGAGCCGTTCGGCGGTCCAGGCGATTGAGGACGACGCGTGCCTTGAGGTTGGGCCGAAGCGCCCGCACCTCGTCGAGGGTTTCCTGGGTCTGCCCGAGGGCCCAAATGTCGGACGGCCCGGGGGAGACGGGAACCAGCACTACGTCGGCGAGGGCCATGGCTGTCTTGGTCTCGATCGCCATGCGCGGGGGCGTGTCGATGATGACGACGTCTGCCGTCTCCATCACAGCTACCACCGTAGCGCGCATGGACGGTCCCCCTGCCCCGATGACCGTCGGGCAAGGGACCTGCCGGTCTGCAGCCACGTCCGCCCATGTGCGCGCAGAGCCCTGCGGGTCTGAATCGACGACGAGCACACGTCGCCCCGCCTGCTGGAGTGCGTCGGCGAGGTGCAGCGCGATAGTGGTTTTACCTGCCCCGCCTTTCTGGGCGGCCATAGCAATGGTGAGCGGCATCGTAGAGCTCCCTAGTGACGTGTAGCCAGCACACTAGGGACACACTGAGACCTGTAGCCAGTTTTCTACTTCTCCCTAGCACCCTGGCTCCATGTGCCTCTGTAGCTGTGTGTACTTAGCTGCAGCTCTCAGCCCCTTTGGTCGCCCCCATGACCAAGAAGTAGCAGGCGGTGCTGTGGTGCAGCCCGTGACACCTTCGATGTGACACCTCGATGGTGTCACCGTAGGTGACATGCCATGTGTCACGCTCCAAACCTGCGCCCAGCGCGGCTTTTGACACCTGTGACACCTATGACACCTAATCGGGATATAGGATCGTAAAAAGAAAACAAAAAAAATAAACCCACACAGGGAGAGGGGTATGTTTATTTTTTTTTAATTGCGTGTTCGTAGGGGTTTGGCGAAAAAACGAGCGTCACAAGTGTCATCGCCGCAAACCGGCCATGGGGGCTACTTTGCGCGTGACACTTGTCATGACACGAATGAGGTGTCACGGGCTCTGGGTGTCATGGGCTGCGGCTGCACCACAGCACCGCCTGCTGCAGGGATAGGAGACAGTGCTCTGTGTAGCTATGTGCCTATGTGTACACAGGCGCGGCTCTGTCACTTAACTGTACTGAGATGAGATAAACTAACTTGTCGGCGCGTCGGGCGTGCCGCCAAGCGACACAGCATGTCGCTTGGCGCGGCTACACTCTCAGGATGACGACACCACTACCCCCCGAAGACGCAGCGCGTATCCGCGCACTCATCGCACGATTCCCGAAGGGCGGGATACGAGTGACGGAACTCGACGTGCAGTTCCTGCGCGGGCTCGTGCTGATCGATGACCACTATTGGAGCCGGGAGCAGATCGAGAATCTGTGGTCGCACATGGGCTCGGACGAGCCCGCCGCCGAGGCAATACCTCGTCTCTTGGAGCAGCAGGTGCTTCGCACTGCTGGCGGTATCTACATGCTGACAATGCTCGCCCATGACTACGTCGAGCACCTCTCTCCGTAGTCAGTCAGTACAGTTCGTCAGCTAAGTCCAGTACTAGGGGGCGGCACGCTTCGCGTGTCGCTTCGCGACGTGCCGTTTTTGGGGCATTTGGCCAACGTTGGCCAAATCGCGTTTTTTCGGGAATTTGGGCGTTTGGTCAACGTTGACCAAAACCTCAAAATCTCCCCAAAAATGAAATTGCACCGGTTTTTTCGTCGGAATCATACCATCCGATTGCCCCTTACTTAGTCGGATGGTCATAACCTTGCCTTTGCCTAATAAAAATAGGCATATAACGGATCCCATATGCGCCAACGACGTACCTGACGGTCGCCTGTTCGCGCTCCGCGCGCACAGTCTCCTCGTCAGGTGCACGGCTGTGCCGTGCTGACGGTGCCCGGGCCTTTCGTAGGCCGTTGGCCTCACTCAGGCCGGTCACCCCTACGGGTCGTTGGCGCACACTCGGCAGGGCATAGCCCTGCCTCGCCGCCGGGGCCAACGTGTCACCACCTGAGCGTGCCGATCGCTCGCTCGACGAGAGCCGGGGACGTTTCGAGATAGACCTGCGTGGTGGCGAGAGAAGCGTGCCCGAGGGTCTCTTGGATGACTCTCGGTGCCACACCCCCCCTCGATAGCTCTGTCGCGCACGTTCGTCGCAGCGAGTGGGACGAGGCATCGAGGCCTGCTGCGCGTAGGAGCGCAGCGACGAGCTGCGTGGCGTACCCTCGCGTCAGGGCAAACACACGTCGCTCACTGGCGACGGTGCCGTGCTCCGCGACCTGCTCGAGCCATCGCCCCAACGCTGCCCGCGCCGCGGGCGTCCAGTAGCACCGCCGGTACTCCCTATCTTTGGTCAGCGCCCCCGGCAGCACCGCTGATGTAGCGATGCGCCCGCCGGGGTCGAGGACGTGCCCCCAGGTCAGCATGAGTGGCTCGCCGACGCGCAGCCCCGACAGACAACAGTGCAGCAGCGCAGCGTTGCGGACGGGGTGCGGCGACGCCTGGGCGACAGCGAGTAGGCGTCGCACTTCGCCGACGGATAGTGCGCGTGCTCGCCCCCCAGTCCCCCTCGGCCTCCCAGCTTTTCGAGCGATTTTTGTGCGGCTCACGTCTACGAAATAATCGGTCCCCTCGTCGAGTGTCTGAGGTGCGTCGTCGGGGAGTGGCCTGGATGCTGAGGACATATTTTTCTCCGAGAAATAATCGTTCCAAGTGGAACGAGTGAAACGTTCCACTGGAACAGTCCGTCAGTGGACCGTGGGAGTTTCATTCGGAACCGAAAAAATCTCTCCCGAGGGAGCATCATGCAGGGCTTGGTAGCGGCTCTTAGCGACCTTCCATCTGCCCTCTTTGACTTCGATACCCAGGTCAGCCTCGTGCAGAAGCTCGTTGCTCCCGCGTAGCCCCCCCTCTTTGGTCACCTGCGAGACGACGAGGGTGAGGGGCAGACGGAGGTTCTGAGAGAGTGTCCGCACGTCGTGTGGAGACAGCGTCGTAACGGTGATGCTGTCGACCAAAAGCACCTTCGCTCTGGTTTTCGCGCAGACCTCGGCGAGAGCGTCGATGCTCGCGTACCCGACGACGGTCATGGGACGTCCCGCAGCACCGACGCGCTGCAGACGCTCACCGACAGTCATGCCTAGGCCCTCTTCAGCGGAGAGGTACACCGTGGGCGTCGAGAACGAGGCCAGCCACTTCGCCGCGAGATATGACTTCCCTGCCCCCGGTGGCCCCCACATCACCACGAGCGCCCCTACCCCGACGCGCAGGTCAGGCACCGCCGGGATACGCACTTCGTTCATCCGCTGCTGGACGAGCTCGCTAGCGGTCATTGTCTGCGTCTGCCGCAGTGCCTCAGGCACGTTTCGTTCGTACCACGGCACCACCATATACCTACAGCCACATGCGAAGCATGTACTCATATGCACTGAGTGGCGAGTTCCGCACGCGACACAAACATAACTATTCATTCAGTTTTACCTCTGTGGCGGTGCTTTAGAATTGCCTTACAGGTCCAATTCACCAGGGCGTCAGATAATTGTTGAAAATACAAGAACCCCTATCCTACTGTGTACAGTGAGCAGGGAGTCGGCAGCAAGCAAAACCGCAGGAGGTGGTCCGTGTTCGGCAACAACGACAACAGCCAACGGTACGCGGTGACGTGCTCGTCGTGCTGCGAGCCAAAAGCAGCATTGATGGGGCTGACAAAAAAGATGGCTCCATTTGTGTCTTGTACCCTTTGCAGGAGCCGCACATTTATTCACAGCTTAACTGGTCTTCGCTTCTGGGAATCGACAGATGCTGATGTGCTCTCAGTTATACGCTCAGACATAGATAGAGTGCAGAAGATGAGAATACACCAGCAGGCAAAGCAGTATGCACATGACATACAGCAGGCTGTAGCAGCGGGGGCCGAGCCGTGAGCAGCGGATCAATGGACAGCCTCCCGCAGTCGGTGCGGGACGCGATCGACCACGGGAAGCGTCGCAGCGGCCCATTGGTCGCTGACCGCTTGCAGGGCGAGTACGCGCCCGAGCAGCAGCAGCAGGCTGAGACCGACCTTGCAGCGGCGAACGCTGAGATGCGACGACAGACGGCTCGCCAGCTCCACCTCGCAAACGAGGAAGCGGCACGTCAGGCACGCCTCGCCGAGGTGCAGTTTGCGAAGGAGCTGCGGTTGCAGGAGCAGGCGCAGCTCCTGCCCGTTGCTGAGGCTGCGGAGGCGAAATACCTCGCGTCGCGACGCGCATATCTTGCCGACGTCGTCATCCACAGCACATTCGCAGGCGTCGGCGGTCTCGTCCTCGGTGCCGTCTTAGTCGCGGCGTTGTCTATTGATTGAATCGAGGTGACGCGTGTCATTCAGCAATAGCTTTTCGTCGACGATGGGGCAGCAGCTAGCCACATCCCTCGTCGACCAGATGAGGGTCGAGCAGGCCAGTGACGCTGCCTCGCGCATATTCATCGCGGAACAGCGCCTCGGCGAGCTGCGGAGGAACAACTCGACGGTCAGATACTGTTTGCTTGCGGGCGTCCTGGGTCTCGTCGTCGGAGCGGCCTGGATGCTCTCGCGAAAAAAAAACACCAGGCAGGCGCCTGCAAGCATAAGCAATCGCGGGCAGGGCGAATCGCGGCCCTTGTGAACCCCAAAACTTGTGGTGTAGAAACGAACCCACCACAAAACGAAACGCGCCCTCGTCTGGAAAACTACGGGCGCGTTTCAGAAAGAACTTATGAACGAGCTTACGTCTCGTGATCGCTCATTGCAAGTAGACACACTCCTGTCCGCCAGGACGAGGGTGGCGTTTGGCCAGCAGGTGGCGGACGCCAACCCCCAGATGGAGGAGCTGAGCTGGTGCCAGCTCCTGCGTCGGCACCGAAAGCAGGCGCAGCACCCGGGGCGGAAGAAAGACTCGACGTACGTCTTCCCCGGAATCCTGGGCGACCTGCTGAACGCGGAGGGGAACACTCGGCACAACGAAAACGTGGTGTCGCACACTGCACTTGCTGCTGACCTCGACGACGTCACTCCGTCCCAACTGGATGACATTTTCAGTGGGCTCGACGCGCGGGGCGTCGCTTACTGGGCGTGGTCGACGTGGCGTTCGACTCCTGCTGCGCCGAGGTGGCGCATCATTGTGCCGCTCGCCGAGCCTGCGGAGGGCGAGCAGCGCATCCTGCGGGTCTGGAATGCTGCGAACAAAACTCTCTGGCGTGGGCTCTGCGACGCCTCCATGCATCGGCTCGCCCAGGTCTCATATGAGCCCGCCAGACCCGATGGTCCATGCGAGTGGCGCGAAGCACAGCACCCGACCAAGCTCCTCGACGCAGGGGCCCTGCTACGGGCCTCCTCCGACGACGCAGCTCCCCGCCCGCAGGTTGTCCCTGGCGTGGTCCCCGAAGGTCAGCGCAACAACCACCTCTACGCGATGGGCTGTTCTCTGCGCGGCGACGGGGCCACGTTCACTGAGATCAGGGAGGCCCTCCACGAGCGCAACCGCACTCGGTGCTCACCTCCGCTGCCCGATAAGGAAGTCGACGGCATCGCTCGTAGCACAGTGAAGTTTCAGCGAGGGCTGCGCCCCGAGCAGCGTGCAGAGCGAGCAGAGAAGGCGGCACAGAAGGCGGCACAGAAAGAAACCAAGCTCAAAGGGATCTCCACTATGGATTTGAGCAAGCTCCTCGAAGACGCGGGTGGCCTCGCTTACGACGAGTACCTCGTGAGGGTCCGCGTAGTGGGGCCCGCCCCCTGGCAAGTGGAGCCGTTTACTCGCCCACGGGACCTGCACCCGTCTGACGTCCACGACGTCATGTGCTGGTGCAATCGGCTAGGGTACAGGTCGCCCTCCCGCGCCGAGGTGGGGGCGACGATGGACCGCGTCGCGTATGGTCGTCGTACTGACTCACTGCAGACGTATCTGCGTGGGCTCTCGTGGGACGGAGTACCGAGGCTCGACGGTTGGCTCACGCGATACCTCGGCGTCGACGACACCGACTATTCCCGCGTTGTGGGCCGCAAGTGGATGCTCCAGGCGGCGCATCGCGGAATGCACCCCGGCGCAAAAGCGGACTACACGCTGGTCCTCGAAGGCAGGGGTGGCGTCGGCAAAACCAGAGCCTGTCAGATTCTGGGTGGGGCGTTCTATCGGGCAGGTATCCCGAGCAACGTCGGCGACAAAGATGCGGCCCTTGCTATGGGTGGCTCGTGGATCATCGAGCTGGGCGAGCTGACCCAGCTCCGTGGGTCGAGGAGCGAGGCCCTGAAGGAGTTCCTGACTCGTGACGTCGACACGTTCAGGCCGCCCTACGCGCAGCACACCATCTCGGTGCCTCGGCGAGCCGTGTTCGTCGCGACGACGAATGAGGGCAAATCGACCGGGTATCTCTATGCCGACCCAGGAGGGCACAGGCGGTTCTGGCCCGTCGAGGTCACGTCCGTGGATACCGATGCGCTGCAGGCAGACGTTCATCAGCTCTGGGCTGAAGCCGTCGCCTCTCTCGCCCTCGGTGAGAGCCCGTACCCCGATCGCAACGTCGAGCGGGATACCATCATCCCAGAGCAAGAGGACCGAGTCAGCGAGGACCCCTGGTTCCCCAGGGTCCAAGAGTACGTCGCCAAGCAAGGGGACAGAGTCACTGTCGCCGATGTGCTTGCGAGGGGAATTGGCAAGCACATCGTCG
>JBMTAX010000135.1:0-7466 GCA_049429145.1 Myxococcota bacterium | reverse complement strand
GGAGTAGGCCCAAACACAGGGGGAGGGATGCGGGACGAACCAGGGTTACATTTGGTGCTGCGCGGGGGCCTCCAGGCACTGCTCACGCCCTTCGTGCACGCCCTCAGAGAGCGCACCGACCCCTTCGAGCGCTGGCTCGTGCTCGTGCCCGGCCGTGACGTGGAGGCATGGCTCCGCCAGGAAATCGCCGCGCGTCTCGGGGTGTGTATGGGCCTCGAGTTTCGCACCATCCGAGATGGCGTCTATGGACTGCTGGACGACAGCGTGGGTCGAGCCCCCTTGTGGACGCCCGCTGCGCTCACGCGCGTGGTGCTGCTCGCCTTCGCGTCCCTCGAGCAGAGCGGCACCCAGGAGTGGTCCTCGATCGCCCGTCTTCTCGGCGAAGTTGAGACGCGCCCGATCCCACTCTCTAAGGCCGCCCGTGCACGGCGTCGGGTAGCGCTCGCCGAGGAGACCGCGCGCCTCCTGCTCGCTTATGACGAGACGCACCCCGAGCTGCTCGCCTGGCTTGCCGGAGACGACGCTCACCCGCCGATGCACGTCGCTGCCCCATGGCAACGGGCCGTGTACCAGAAGATAGAAGGGCTGACCGCGCAGCTCGAACCGGCTCGTCGTCGTTGGTGGCCGCGGGCGCGACTCGACGCCTGTAACGAGGCTATTTTGCCCCGCTGCCGCGTTGTCAGCTTCGGCCACAGCGCGTTGACCCCGCTCGAAGAAGACGCACTCGTGCGGCTCTCGAAGCGGACTTTGGTCACGGCCTATATGAATGGGCTCGGCGAGGGTGCGGGGGTGATGGATGCTCCCCCCACGAGCCTCGTCGCGCGCTTCGGGGAGGCAGCCGCCTCGTCTCAGCGACGACTGCGGGCCTGTGCGGCCGCGGTCGATGTGACTCCAGCGATGACTAGCCTGGTACCGGTCCGCACCCTCTCCTACCTGCAACGCGCGCTTTGTGTCGATATGCCCGCCGCCGCTGCGGCACCTGACGACAACAGCGTGCAGCTGCTCGGGTGCGTCGGTACGACCCGCGCCGCGGAGGCAGTAGCCGACGCCGTCGTGGCCAGCCTTGCAGAGGACGAGACAAGGCAACGGCGCCTCAGTGACGTCGAAGTGATATGCGCCAACTACGAGGAAGAACACACCCTCGTGGGTGATGCCCTCGCGGCCCGGGGCGAGTTGCCCTTCAGCACGGTAGCCAGCGATGGCGGTGGCCGCCTCGGTTCACTCCTCGAGCGAATGTTCAGCCTCGTCGAGGATGATTTCTCGCGGCAAGCCGTCCTCGACGTATTGCAGCACCCGTGTTTTCGCGGACTGCCTGACCTCGACGACCCGCTCTCGCTTCTCGACGAGGCAGGCGTTTACGTGGGTGCCAACGGGGCGGCGCCCACCCTCTCCTACCTGGATGGCGTCCCGCGCTTTCACTTCGAACAAGGTCTCACACGGCTTCTGGTGGGGTCGCTGTGCGAAGCAGAAATCCCGATTGGTATCGATGGTGAGACCCAGCACACCGTTTCTCTGCCCTTCCGCCAAGAGGGAACGCTTGCACTGCATGCCTGGGCTTCTTCCCTGATTGCGGACCTCGTCGCCATGGAGAGCCAGCTCGCTACGGGCCACCAGTGGGCGACGCTGCTCGAACGATTTCTCGACGTGTACCTGTCGCCACAGAGCGTTGACGATGACCGTGAGCTCATGAGCCTGCGGCGACGCGTTGCACGGCTCGCCATACTCGACGATGTGGTACCCAGTGGTGTTGATGGGCACCTAGACCGCGTGACCGCATGTTCATTTGTCATCGACCAGGGTGCGGGAATTCGTCCATCGTCCGGCATGCTGCGCTCAGGTGGCGTGAGTCTCGTTCGACTCGCGCATAACCGCGCGCTCCCTTTCGCCGTCGTCTGTGTCACAGGGCTTACGGAGGGGGATTTCCCGCGGCGGGATCAATCCTCCCCCCTCGACCTGCGATCGGCGTGTGCTGTGCCTGCCCCGTCGCTGCGAGCCCTCGATCGACTCGCCTTTGTGGAGACGCTGCTCGCTGCTGAGGAGCGTCTCGTGCTCACTTACGATCGCCTCGATGCGGTCAAAGATGCACCCCGCTCTCCGGCGAGCGTCATCGCCGAGCTGCGGGAGGCGTTGCCTCTTTCCGCCTTCGTCGAGGAAGACCGCATCACACAGCCCCTGGCCGTGTATGCCGCCCCCCCTATCGCTGCCCCTGCGGCGCCGCCGTACACGCTCACCGCGGCACGGGCTCAGGCTGCCCTCGTGTTGCGAGAGACGCTGCTCGACGCGCTGCGGAAGGTTCCCGGGCATGACGAGCCTCACCTGTCGCTGCGCCAATACCAGGAAGCCCTCCCTGCGGGCGTACAAGCCTCCCTTGGACTGCTGCGCCCGGTCGCTGCGACGACGTCAATAGAGGCAGGGCGCACGCGACAAGTCGACAGCTACGGGCTGTATCGATTTGTCAACGATCCGGTGGAAGCCACCGCCGAGTGGAATCTCGGCCGCAAGTCGTGGCAATTCCGAGAAGACCGTCGCGAGAGCATCACCCATGAGCCTTTGGCTGGAGATCCTCGCTTCCTCGAGGCGATCGTGCGCGATGCGTTCGAAAACGTCATCTGCGCCGCGGGGCGAGCTGAGGCACACGAGGCCCTGCTCCTCGAACAAGCCCACGCCGCCCTGCAAGTCGCCGAGCGCCGTGGCCATCTTCCGGTTCCGTTTCTTCTCGCAGCGGACCTCGTCGACAAAGCGTTGAACCCCGCCCTGACGTCGCTGCGCGCTCTCCGTGGGGCAGGTCTTCTCAGCGACGCTTTTTGTCGCCCTGTGCTCGGCCCAGCACGGCGTGCCGCGGTCGGTGCGTCGCTCAGGGCGCCGCTGCTCCTCGGCCGCGCAGAGCGACGAGTGACGCTCGTGCACGATGGGGCGCTGCTCTCAGCACAGCGGGATACATTGCTCTTCGATATGGGGGCGATGAGCGGCGACATTGCCCTTGCCCCCGAGCGTGCGGCCCTCGAGGTCATGGTACTGGTGGCCGCAGGCTTTCTCGAAGAAGGCATCGTCGTGCGCGCCGTGACGCCGAGCCTCCTGCGAAGCCCAAAGAAAGGCCCCCTCACGTTGCGTGTGCCCCCCCGCGAATCTGCCCTCGGCTACCTCGATGTCCTCGTCGACAGCCTCGGGGAGGGCCTGTTTCCGGTACGCCTGCCCCTCGCGCATTTTCCTGCGTTCTCGGTGATGGCTGCGGCGCTCGAAGGTGACGACGGAAAGAAGTCCGAAGTCTACGAGCTCTACTTGCGCGGCTTGCGCCGTGACTGGCGCGACCGTGAACCCATTGTGCCAGAGTTCTCGCGCGGCCAGGGTCTACTCACGCACAATCGTTTCGCATTGCGCGATCTGCGCGACATCGGCGCGCCGACGAGGGACAAACTCTTCGCGCACTATGAGTCGGTACTCTTGCCGCTGTACCGTTTGGTGAACCCATGAGTTCGGTGCGCGGATACATGCATCGCCCCGTCGAGCTCGATCGGTTCGTACCTGGGAAGAGCTACGCGGTAGCGGCCTCGGCGGGCACGGGCAAGACGTTCCTGATCCAGCACCTCGTGGCGGAGCTGGTCCTCGAGCAGGGTGTCCCCCTACGCCAGATTCTCCTCGTGACCTACACGGAGAAAGCCGCGGGGGAACTCAAGCGGCGCATCAGGGAGGTGCTGCAGGCCGCCGCATCCCCCGCGCCGAATGCTCCCGCGGGGCCTCATCGCGTCGTCACCGCTGCGAAACAAAGCCTCGCGCAGAAAGCGCTCGCTGATTTCGACCTCGTCACCGTCGGTACCATTCACCAGTTCTGCCTCGCGAGCCTACGCGAATTTGGTGTACTCGCTGGACTGCCGCCACTGCTTGGGGGGCAGATCAGCGACGAGCCGCTGGAGGAGGCGGCAAAGATCGAGCTTCGCGCCGGTCTCTCAGGCGGTCCCCTGCTTTCGTTGTGGCGCGCCCTGTCAGGCAGCGCGCGCGAAGACCTCCTCGAGCACGCCTGCAAGGTCGCGCCCTTTCCTTTCGTCATTCGTCCCGACGAGCGTGCGTTGGAGCGGGCAATCGTCGAGCTCGTCGCACGATGGCGAGGTCTGGAATCGCCGACATTCCCGGAAGGCACCCAACATCCATTTCACAAGGCGCCGAACTTCGGGGCGAAGAGTGAGACCGAAGCCGTCATTGGGTATCGAAAGTTCTCTCGGACTGTGTTCGAGACCTGTGCAGCCATCGACCAGGGGACACTTTCACCGACGGATGCGCTCGCCGTGCCGTTCGCGCTCGCTTTCGAACAGCTCCGAGAGGGCCGAAAGAACCAAGCGCTCGCGGGTATCTACAAGACATCGAACCCCTGCCACTCGACGGCGCAGCGAGAGTTCGTCGAACTGGCGGTACAGCTCTGCGAAGATGCGCTCGCCTTCGCTGCTGTGTGCCTCGGCCGGAAGATCAAAGACCGCGTCGAGGCACTGCACGAGGAACGCGGCACCCTCACCTATGGCCGCATGGTCTCGCTCCTGGCGCGTGCCCTCAAGGACGAGGCCGCCCGTGGCGCGACTACACCGCTGCACGAGGCCCTGCAGCGGCGCTACCGCGTGGGGATCATCGACGAGTTCCAAGACACCGACCCGCATCAGTGGTCGATCTTCCGCTCGCTCTTTGTGCCAGGCCATGAGGCCGGTCGACGTCGTGATGGGCAGCTGTTCCTCGTAGGTGACGAGAAACAAGCCATCTATCGTTTTCGCGGTGCCGATTTGCACACCTACCGTCGCGCGACGAAGGAGTTGATGGCGGCCGCCGGTACCAGCGAGGTCACCCTCGACACCAATTGGCGGAGCACGAAAGAGCTGCTCGATGGGCTGCAGCAACTGCTCGCCCCGCGGCTTTTCGTCGAGGACGGCGTGCCATTCGGGCAGATGAAGGCGGGCGGAGGATGCCAGTTCGTGTACGAACCGGGCCAGCCGCCGGTGACATTCCTCTGCCCCGAGAGTCATGACGACAAGCCGCTCACGAAGGCAGACCTGGATCATGCGCTCGCCGAAGGCATCGCTGCCGAGGTGGTCCGCCTTCTGGGGGATCCTTCCCCGCGCTACCAAGGCCGAGGGTTGGACACACCACGCCGCCTCCATGCGGGAGACATCTGCATTCTCGGTCGCGGTCAACGTGACCTCACGCTCGTCAGCCGCGCCTTGCACCGCGCAGGCCTTCCGTTCTCTCAATACAAGCGAGAAGGTCTCTATACGTCAGCCGAGGCGGTCGATCTGCTCGACCTATTGCTGTCGCTCATGCAGGAGCACGACGGCGGCGCTCAATCGAGAGCACTCAGCACGTGCTTCTTCGCGATACCGGCACGAGAACTAGAGAGCCTTCGGGCCCTCTCGAGTGACCATCCGCTCTCGCTGCAGCTGGGACGGTGGCGATCCCTCGCGAACGCGGGTGCGATACCGGCGCTGTTTCGCCTCATTGAACACGAGAGCGAAGTGATGCCCCGCTTGCTCTTCCTCGAGGGAGAACGGGCAGCAGCGAACCTTCGCCAGTTGTTCGACCAGCTGCTCTCGCTGCACCGCCGCGAAAAGTGGCTCTTGCCGCAGCTCTGCCGCGAGCTTCGGCGTCGCATCAATCACGCGCAAGAAGACGACAAAGGTCTCGAGCATGGGCTCATGCAACTCGAGACCGAGCGCAAGGTCATCACTTTGATGACCATGCACACGTCAAAGGGCCTTCAGTTCCCGGTGGTCTTTCTCGCCGGAGGGTACCGGGGGATCCCCGATCGACCGCCTAGTCACCCTTCCCCCCTCGTGGACGACAGCGGTGTTCCCTATTTGGCACTTCGCCCTGCCTCTGAGGAGTCGCGCGCGCATTATGCGCGCGGTGGGGCTGAAGATGACGCGCGGCTACTGTACGTCGCGGCGACGCGTGCGGAAGCGAAGCTCTACCTCCCCCACTGGCGCGATGAGCGAATGACAGGCCAGTTCGACGCGAAGCTCTATGCACGCATCCGAGAGGACACCACGAGGCTGATCTCCTTGCCGCACTCCCTCATCGGGCTCTTGGCCGCGGGCTCTCCGGAGGCGATATTGCCTCCCGTACCCGGCACGATGAGCAAAGCGGCAGAGGCGGTCGTTCGTGCCACAGCGCAGCCCGGCGTCAGCGGTGCACCTCTCGAAATGGTAAGGCGCTCTGTGGCCAGGGCGACTTTGGGAATTACCTCGTTCACGCGGGAGCATCGGTCGCGGTCAACGCCCCTGAGCACGTCCATGGCCGACGTGGATGCACCTCGCGAGATGGAGCCCGTGCCGAAAGAGCAGGATGAGCCCGACTCCGACGATGACGTCACGGTCCTACCAGTGGCGGAGCCCCTGTCGTCGACAGCAGAACCACGTCTACCGCAGGGCACCGCCTTCGGCACCATGGTGCACAGCGCCCTCGAGCACGAGGACTACGCCACGCTGCGGAGCGCGGGAGACTTGGAGGCATGGCTTGCGGGTCACCCGAAGACCTTGCTGCGCTGCCGGGCCGAGGGTTTCTCTGATGACGTCGCTCGGGCTGTATGCGGGATGGTTTACAGAACGGTGACGCGGCCGTGGCCTGCAACCCGGTTTGAGGACGGGTGTTGCGTTTCCTCATCGATGCCGCCGTTTGCGGCCCTCGAAGAGGTACTCTTCGAAGCTCCGTTTCTACTCCCCGTCCCCGAAGAGAATCACCCCCCCCTCGCCGTGGGTGATGGCGAACCGGAAAGGATCTATTTTGCGCCGTCACGAGGTTGGATCACAGGCAGCATCGATGCTGTCGTCCGTCACGACGGCCGCACCAGCCTTATCGATTGGAAGACGAATAGATTGATCAGTGACCAGGATGTCTCGCGGGAAGACTACTCGCCCTCGAGGATCGCGGCGTACACGAGAGCCGAGTATGGACTCCAGATGGAACTCTACATGCTCGCGCTGCTGCGGTGGCTGGGCATCCAGAACGAACGCGATTACGAGACTCGTTTTGGCGGCGTTTTCTATGTGTACCTTCGCGGCGCGGGCGCGCTCGATGCCCCTCGAGGGCAGGGTGTCTTCCACTGGCTGCCGGCCTACGAAGAAGTCTTGTCCATCGTCGAAAAGCTTGTGGGACGAGAGTATGTGGCGGCTCCCCTTCGGATGCCGTCGGGGGAGCGACGATGACCTCGCTGCTGCGTCGTCCACCGTCAGCAATGCCGCGCCTTGCGGGCGCATTGCGAACGCTGCTTGCTTCCGACGACGACGATCCGTTGCATCGGGTCCTCCCCTATATCGAGCGAGAGCACTTTGAGGCGAAAGATGTCATCGCTGTAGAGCGTCTCGTCAGCTTGTTACCGCCGAGCACCACCCACGAGCGCGAAGCCTTCGCCATCGCGCTCGTGGGGCTCTTGCAATCGGTCGCCGAGGGCAGCAGCGGGGTAGAACTCGGTGCTTCTCCGTTGTGGCAAGGCT
>JBMTAX010000134.1:0-7471 GCA_049429145.1 Myxococcota bacterium | reverse complement strand
AATCGCTGACCTGTCGCGGCTCGACGTCGAGAAGACTCGCAATGTTCGCCAGTACCATGAGGCGGGTGATGTGGTGGCTGTAGCCCTCGTCGAGCACCGTAGTGACGACGTGATCGAGACAGTGCAGCCCGCTCTGTTTCCCCCAGAAAGCGCCAGGGAGGTCTTGTGACTGGCTGAGCACGTTCGGCTTGGCGCCGCCGAGCCCGGGGGGCTGCAGCACGCTCTCTCCCTCAGTTCCCCGCCACGCCGCGTAGCCTGCGTCGCCGGGCTGGTGACTGGTGGGAACTTTGCCCCCTCGCAGGGTGCGGAAACCATCGGTTTCTTCATGCACATGATGCACGAACTCTCGCCAGCCGAGGACCTGGCGGATGAGCCCCTCACGGCTCTGGAGCGGGGCAGGGGAAGACAAGGTGTCTTCGATGACGTCGCGGGGGAGCACGCGATGCAGATTGACCAAGGCGCTGAGCCGGGTGTGGAAAATCGTCGTCGAGCGCAGCGACATGGCGTCTTCATAAGGGCCGAAATGCGGGATTTGTCGTCGCGCAAAATCGCGCATCGCCGCGATGTCTGCTTCGGTGCACGGTAGGCTCTGCTCATCAACGCGGCCTGGATGATCGCCGAAATGTCTCGACACCAACTCCACCACCTCGGCACGGACGTCGTCGACAGCGAACGTGGGGGGGGCCGGCGCGGGGGGGGTGCCCGCCCAAGGAAGGCGATTCTCCACGTCGAAGGACCACTTACCACCCACGGGTTCGCGCCCTTCCATCAGAAGGCCTGTGGCTTTGCGGACATGGCGGTAAAAGCGGTCCATCCGCCAAGGTGCTTTCGCCCCCGCGCCTTGCAAGAAGTCACTTCTCGTCGTCAGCCAGCCTTCATGTGGCACCTCTTCCAGCAATCCCTCGTCGAAGAGTGGCGCAAGTTCAGCCCGCAGCTCCCATTCTGCCGGTCGCATGACCTGCATGGGCCCGAACTCCTTTGCCCAAGGCCGTAACGCCGCTGCGTAGCCCTCGTCGGTGTGGAGGTAACGAACCGCACGACCAAGAGCGGCCTGCTCCAGGGCGAAGGTGCGCATGTTCGCGAGGAGCAGCGCCAGCTTTTGCTGGTGGTAGGGTCGGCGTCGTGCCTTGGCGGCGTTCTCGACGAGGACCAGCCCGACCTCCGAAGGGGGATGACGCGCCAGCGGTCCCACCCGATCGGTCAGCTGATCATAGGCTGCGTACACCCAACGGGTCGGTGCCGCTCGCGTAGTTTGCAGCTGGCGCAATGCTTGGCGGAACACACTCATGGGCGTCTGATGCCGCGGCGACGCAAAAGGGGCCCCGGTTGATCGCCGATGACTGGCAGTTCCCTTGCGGGCTGAGGCGAAAAGCCTCTTCAGCGGTTTTTCGCGCTGTCTGCGTTCTTGGGTGGGGGCCCCGGACGAGCTTTGCTCGACGGGGGGAGGGTCTGGCAACAGACCCTCCGGCGGAACGAGCCGGGTGCGCAAATCGACGAATGTCGATTTTGCCTCACCCCGCTAGAACACCACCTTGCCGAGACTGCGCGCGTATCCTGCGAGGGCGTCCTCCGCGGGGAGCGTGAGGGTCTTCGGGTCGACGCGCGTGGCGTAGCTTGGCTCGGTGTCTCGCGCCAGGTCACGCCACAGTTCCCGTGCCACCTGCTCGTTGTGCCAGCGATCGCCGCGATCGCTCGCGGCAGCACCCCCGATGACAAACAGCTCGCGGTTCACCGCGGCGGAGAGTCGGTCGAAGTTTTGCGAGCCCACCACGTACAGGTGCTCATCGGCCCGTGTGCGGGCAACGAGGGTTTTGCGATGCACCGGTTGCTGCGACGCGTTGGTCTCGTAGACCTCGATGTTCTTCTCTTGCAGCAGCTCGGGGTAGATGAACTGGCGCACATGCCGGGAGACGAGCTGGTTTTCGTGGTTGTCGGCGAGGCCGTTGGTGACGATCTTGATACGGGCACCCCGACGTGCGGCGTCGGTCATCGCATCCCGCAGCTCGGGGACGGGCACGAAGAAGGGATTCTCGATGGCGATCTCGGTGCCCCAATCAGCGCCCTCGAGAACGGCGAGTACGGCGTTGGTGAAATGATTGTCCCCTTCGCTGAGGCCTGTCGCCAGGGGCCGGTGTTGCACCACCCGGAGCGCAGCGCCACCGCGAGGTGGTGACGACGTCGCACCCTGTGGGACGTCCGCGAGAGGCGCTCCGGGGAAGTCACGGGCGAAACCACGCACGGCATCTGCCACGGCGTCACGACCTACCACGCGCAGGTCAGCGTCGTTCCATAGATCCAAGGTGCCATGATGCGCCTCGGAGTACAGCGGTGAGTCAGGCTCGAGCTGGTAGGTGTCGTCGATGTTGTTGCCCCCGAGCAGCATCTCAGCCCGCGGTGTGCCATCGACGGTGGTCCCATACACGGCGAGGAGTTTTCGGTGATCGCGGGCGAGCTGAGGGAGCAAATCGCGCAATAGCGCCGACTGGTCGAGGGACCCTACGTGGTCGAGGGAAGGCCAGAACGCCCGCGCCAAGCGAACCACGCGGGCGGGCCCGTTCTCTCGGGGGACGCTCTTGAGCTCTTGCACTGCCGCCACCAACACGGGTGCCAGGGAGACACCGTGCTCTGGCGTCAAGAGCTCCTCGATCCCCTGTGTACGCTGCACCTCTTCCAAACGGTCGAAAAGCCGCGCCACCGCTGGGAATGCCGCGCGAGCCGCCGCATCGAGGGGCGGGGCCTGCAACGTCGTCGACAGCTTCGACATGATGGCTTCGACAACGGGGGGCGCGCTGTTGAATAGGTGAGCGTCTACCCCCGCAGCGCGCAATCGGCGAAAGGCCGCCCCGCCGTCGACGGCATCACGGGCCTCGACAGCGCAGCCTGCAGCATCAAGCAGCACCTTCACGTCCGCGCCCCGCTTCTTCGCCGCGATCAGCTCGTCGATGATCATCCCCCCGGTGGTGTCGTCGTGCAGAATAAAAGTCTGCAACACCACGGTGTCACCGACACCCGCCGAGCGCAGGAGCCGCAGCCGCTCCTCGAGGACTTGGGTGCCGTGTCGAAGGAAGCTGACCTCGTTGCCGGTGCGGACAGGGGCGGCTGTGTCTAGGAGTTCAGCGAGGCGTGCCTTGAATCGCGGCGTGCCCAAGGCGGGGGCGGGCCCCGGCCCAGGCCAGGGCTTCAGATCGAGGGGCAGCATCGCCTCCAAAGACTCCATCGCGAGACCGTCACGGCCCCAAGAGAGCTCGAGCGGAACTTCTGCGGCTGAGGCTCCCCTTACCTGTAGCCGCGCGGCCCCAGACGCTACGCCCTCCGTCTGGTGTTCAGCCTGTAATGCGACCGCACGTTCTTGCCCGGCGAGACCAACGGCCACGTCGGCCTGCATCGTGAGGCCGGTTCGCCCCTTCGGCGCGACCTCTCCTCGCCCACGAAGCTCGGCGCCATTGTCGCCTGCGACGCTCATGGTGGCTTCCCAGCGGCCTGCCCTCATGCTGGCACCGAGGCCCGTCATCAAGGCATCGAGAGAGATGTCTTTCCCAGTGGAACCTTGGGCACCCCGTTGGACCTCGGCCGCCGCCTCCCCCTCGGCCGGTATCACGCCGAAATCCGTCAAGCCCATCCGCAGCTTCGGCAGCTTTCCTTCTGCCCGCGTGTGAAAATCTTCGGTCTTCAGCCCCTGCAAAATGGCGACATCGGCATCGAGGATGATCGAACCACTTTGGTCGACGTGCAGCCCGCGAAATGCGATGTCGGCGGCGGCATCCATCGCCATGTCGAGCAGCGGTTTGCCCGATGACTCAAGCGCCGAAGGGTTCACCACACGTGGCAGTAGCGATTGGGGCAGCGGGTTGCCAAAGGTGGCGTCAACGAAGCGGATGTCCACTGACTTCAGGGTCGGGTCTCCCTCGGGGGTCGTTCCGAGAGACACGTCTAGAAGGGCTCGTGTGCCTTCCCGGTGGCTCGGCACGAAGACTTCCACGGGTCGTCCCCCCTCGTAGGGAAGCCGATGTCGCACGCCGTCCTTGAGCTCCAACGAGAGATGAAACTGCCCCTCGACTGCTCCTGGGGAGCGGAGCACGTCCAAGGCGACACCCGGGTCAACTCCGAGAAGCGCTGCAAAGGACTCGGCGGCGGTGCGGAGCGTTCCCGCTCGTTCCTCCCCGAGAAGCTGTGAGATGCGCGCGGCAAGGGGGGAGCGCGGCGGGTTCGCTGGCGGCGTCGCTGCGTCAGGGCCGCCCCCGGGGTGTCGCCCGTCCTGCGCCCTCGAACGAACTCGAGGCTCCATGCGGTCAGGTCGTGGGGCGCCGCTCGCGACCGGACCCGCGGCGGGCGCTGCTGGCGGCAGGGACACCCCCAACTTCTTCAGTGTCGGGGGTACAGCGGGGCGGAGGGGCGGCGAACACGTGGCACAGAACAAACTCCTAGGGCGTACTCTTCCCTGCATGGGCCGGCTCAGTATCGTCTTTTGGATGCCGCCGTCCTCCCCTTTGCCTCCGTCGATCGCCCGATGCGACACCTCGCACCTTCTCGGCCCACGGCGCGATATCCCGGAGGCCCTTCGGACGCCGCACTGGCCCGCTCTTCGCGGCCTGATTTATGGTGGCCCAGGGAGCTGAAGAACGAAGGGGACATCATGCCCGTGCGATTCCCACATCATCCCTCTCCGGCACAGCCCACGACGACCGTTGCCCGCGTCGGGGGAGGCGCCCCTGTCGCAACCACTGCGCCCGAGATCAGCTCATCCAACGGGGGCGGCGGGCTGCCTTCGGGCGTCTCTGCTCCCCTCGCGCTGCGGGATGGCCTTCCACCGGCCGACGCGACGGCCGCGAGGGGCCGGTCTTCGTTGCTCGACGCACGCACCGGCGCCGCTCGCCCTTGGCGGGACCGCCCCGTCCGCAGCGATGGCTACACCGCGATCGAGACCCGAGGTCTCACGGCACCGAGCGCCTCGGGCTCGACCGATGGGACCCTACGGTTCCCCGTCGGCTCGTCTGTGGTCGCTTCCATCGGCGCCGAGACCGTGCACGGCGTCATCGACGGGTTCGACTACACAGGGCGGGCTGTCCTCGACGTCGATGGGGAGCGCCGCATCGTCCCCCACGGCGATCTGGCGGCCAATGGCCCCATCGCGGCCCGTCCCAGTGTGTTGGCGACGCTGCCACCAGGCGCAGTGGTCACTCCGCCGGCGCGCCTGCTCGCTGCGCTGGAAGCTTCTCTCGACCTGCGGGTGAATGGCACCCACGCGGCGCGCGAGTACATCGATGCATTCCGCAGCCGCGGCTACGAGGTGTTCATGGTAGGCGGCGGGGTGCGCGACGCCATTCGGACTTTGGCGAAGAACCCGGACGCTACCACGGCCGAGCTGCTTGAGCTGCTGCATGACATCGACATCGTCACGACGGCCCCGCCGCCCGTGGCCCGTCAACTCTGCGAGGAGTTGACGCCAGAACTCGAGAAGGGCGGCGTGTGGTCGCCTCCCTTCGTCGAGCAGTTCGGTGTCGTGTTGGCCGGAGGCAAGAAGGCCGGGCAGTCCGACAGCGAGGGGCTCGACATCTGCGCCATGAAACGTCGCGGCGCCCACGCGGCGAGCGAATTTCACGCCGACACGCAAGAGCGCGCCTTCGCCACCACCTTTGGGCCTGACCTCGCGAGCGACGCCCTTGGGCGAGACTTCTGCTGCAACGCGCTCTACTACGACCCCTTCGTCAAGGCGGTGGTCGACCCCACGTTACAGGGCATTGCCGACGCCGAGCACGAGTTGCTGCATCCGGTGACGAGCCCCACAAAAGACGATCGCGGAGAGGCGTCGCTGTCGCCACGCTTCTGGAAGTTCCGTCTGCGCGGCTTCGAGACCGACGGTGAAGCGCTGGCTTCCATCCGGCTCAACGCCGAACAGACCTTCTCGACGCGGAGTGGCAAAGAGCGCTGGCTCTTGCAGAGTTCACTCGGTCGTGTTGCCCCCAAAGATGCCTCTACCCAAGAGATGGTGGAGAGTTGGCTCGGCGACCTGCGCGCCGTGATGTACGACGACCGCTGCGCCGACCTCTACGACCGTGCCCTCTCGAGGGGAGTGCGCAAAGGAGTCATCCAAGAGGTGCTGAAGCGCACGACCAAGGGGCTTCCTCCGCCTGATGCCAATTCTTCGACGAGCACAGGGGGTGACGCATGAGCGCGCCGGTGGTGGTGTTGCCCGTCTTCAAGGCAGAGGACGGGGTTTGGGAGGCCGCGGTCGCGCCCGTGTTCGGTAGCGACGACCTCGAGGTACGAGAGCTGCTCCACGACGACGAGGGGGTGCTGGCCACCGTCCGTGTGCAGGGCGAGGCAAAGACGTTGCGCGTCTTCGCCGAAGGGGAGGATGCCGGCGTGGTGCGCTTCGAGGATGCTTTGCCAGGAGAGGCCTGACGCCTCCCTCCGAAGACGTGACGACAGACATCCCCGGGGCAGGGCTGCGGGGTCATCAGGGCGGCGCGTGCTCGTCGCCTCGGCCTCTTCGCGCAAGCAGGAGCACGGCACCGGGTAGAGTGAACAGGCGCTTGCGTTTGACGATGTCCGCCCCCGCATCGTCGAGCCAGCGACGAAGGATGGGTTCTGCCCACGTTCGGCTGCCGGACAGCACAAGGAAGAAGAGTTCGCCGAAGGCTTCCTGGAACGATAGATTTCCATCGCCGCCTCGATGCTGTCCCTCCAGAATGGCGACGAGCCCACCCGGTCGCAGCGCAGCGACGGCCCGTGACACGGCCCTCCGCGCGTCTTGCTCCGCGAGGTTGTGCAGCACGTTGAACAGGAGCACGACGTCGAGGCCTTCCCCAAGGTGGGTCTCTCGTAGGTCGCCCGCCCGGTACCGCACTCTGTCCGACGACGAGGATGTAGCCACCAGCGATTCACCCACCGCGACGGCGCCGGGCAGGTCCAAGACCTCCATGGTGAGCGTGGCGTGTCGATCGCAGAGGGCGCTCGAGAAACGACCATGGCCCCCACCGATATCAAGCCCGCGACGAGCGTGCTTGAGAGGGAGCACGCGTGCCACTTCTTTCGCAGTAGGCGTCGCGAGCGCGCCGAGGCCTCGAAGATACGCACCCCACTCGTCCGCACTCAGCGACCCGTGGAAGTCCTCGTGCCGTCCGGTACGAACCACTTCGGTGAGTCTCTGAAACCGCCGGTCGAGCAGCGCACCAAGTTCCAGGGCTGCGCTGAGATCAGTGCCCGACGCCTTGGTAAGGTATCGACGGGCCTCGCGCGGCAGCGAGTAGACGCCTCCTCGTCGTCGCAGCATGCCGAAGCCCGAAAGGGCGGCGAGCAGCACTTCCATCGCCGACGGGTCGCAGGCAAGCTCTTCCGCGAGCGTCGACGCATCTTTGTCTGCGAGTTCCAACGCTCCAAAGATCCCGAGCTCGACGGCGGACAATAGCGTGCGCGCGAGCGTGAAGGACCACACGACCTTGACGACGCCTGTGGGCAGCAAGCCCGCGAG
>JBMTAX010000133.1:0-7524 GCA_049429145.1 Myxococcota bacterium | reverse complement strand
AGGACGAGCTCATCCATTGCCATCGACACCGCGGCGAAGGAACTGGCACAGGCGGCATCGGTGACGGCGTTGGTACCACCTAGGTCGAGCCGATTCGCGATCCGTCCGGCGACGACATTGCCGAGCAGGCCAGGGAAGGTGCTCTCGGTCCAGGGGACCATCGAATCGGCGATATGCTTGACGGCCTCGTCTGCTGTTTTCTCATCGACGCCAGCGGCGAGCATGCCCGCGCGCCATTGGGGATAGGCGAGCCTCGCTGCCATTTGGCCGAACAGCTCTTGCCCACTCGTGACTCCGAGCAGCACGCTGATGCGGGACTTGTCAGCCTCGCGAAACTGCCCGCGGAAACAATCCTCCAGCGTTGCGCGCGCCACGAGGAGGCCGAGGAGCTGTGAGGTATCCGTCGAAGAAAGCAAGCTCGGGGGAAGGCCAAAGGACAGAGAGTCGAATGGCACCTCGGGCAAAAAGCCTCCGCGCTTCGCATAGGTTTTGTCGGGTGCCTTCGGGTCTGCGTCGTAATAGTCAGCGGGACGCCAGTGCGATGCGGGAATCTCGGTGATGAGATCCGTCCCTCGCAGTATGTGGCTCCAAAACTGACCCACGTCGAGCGAGCCAGGGAACAATCCGCCGATTCCGACGATGGCGATGGCGGGTGGCTTGTGCGACGTGGACCTGCTCATGGGTGACTCATCTCTCCCTCTTGCGAACGACGCGTGAGGGATGCTCGGGAACAGAAACGGAACACGTGACCAGCGGGCGCTGTCGTGGCGGTGTGCAAGGCGCGTGTGAGCATCACGACAACGGCCTCGGGGTCCAGGCGAAGGCTTCGCTGGGTACCGCGACCCCGAATGTCCGCAGTTGGTGCGCGCGGGTGAGTACGGCCGCCCCTTCGAGAAGGTTACGTGCGATTTGCACGACGGTGCGGTGCTCGGGGCGCTCGAGGAAGCTCCCCTTCACCCACGAGTTGAAAGCGCCGAGGGCGGGGCCCGACCAGATCTGGTAATCGAGCTCGCGCCCCTTCACGCCTTGGATGGCCCATCGGGACGACTGGCCCAAGTACCAGCGAAAGACCAACGCCATGCGATGTTTCTCATCGTGCGACGCCCGCTCGTTCTGGCTCGGGTCACGGTCAGCGAAGAATCTCTCGGTTTGGCGCCAAACCTCGTCGAGTGGCAGCTGGAAGAGATCGCGCTCGAGCCGCGAACGCTCTGCTGCAGGAATCGCATCGAGCGAAGGATACGCGCGATACAGGTCATATAGTTTCTGTGCACGGACGCCGAACATCGTTCCCCGACGCAGCACCTGGACCTTTACGCCCATCTCGAACATGTCAGCGGCAGGGGCCATCATGGCGTCGTCGAGCGAAGCTTGGGCGAGGAGCATTTTTCCCGCGGGCGAGAGCCCTGACTCTACCGCCGATTGGTTGACGGAGCCCGTCAGCACGTAGGCTGCGCCGAGGGCGAAAGCGGCGGCCACGGCGTGCGGAGTGCCGAGCCCACCGGCGGCACCGACGCGAATCGGGCGGGAGTACCCATAGCGTGCGCTGAGCTCGTCGCGGAGTCGCACGATGACGGGGAAAACGGCGGTCAGGGTTTGGTTGTCGGTGTGCCCGCCGGAGTCTGCCTCCACGGTGACGTCTTCCGCGACAGGCACCTGGGCGGCGAGGCGAGCCTCTTCGGGCTTGAGCAATCCCTCCGCGACAAGACGCTGGAGCAACGCCGCGGGGGCAGGGGACATGAAACGTGCAGCGACCTCCGGGCGAGAAATCTTCGCGAAAACGTGATTTCGACGCTGCACACGACCTTCCGCGTCGACGGAAAGACCCGTTGCGGCGTACCGCACGATCATCGGTGTCAGGTCCATGTAGGCTGACGCCGAGACCCGCCGGACACCGCGTCGGAGGTACAAATCGACGACACCCGCCTCGATGCGGGGCTCGTGGGGGCTGTGGATGAGGTTCATCCCGAAGGGCAATCCCTGCGGGCCAATGCGCGCCTCGATGGCGTCGAGCGCAGCTTCTACTTGCGAGGGCGGCAGGCCGGCGGCACCGTAAAACCCAATCATGCCTGCCCGCGCCATCTCGACGACGATGTCGACGGTGCAAATACCATTGGCCATGGCGCCCGCGATGTAGGGGAAGCGTACGCCGTGGGCTGCGCAAAAGGCGCGATCGCCGAGCCATTCGGGGTAGAGGGGGGCGAGACTGCCGAGCCAGCGCAATGTGCCAGAGGCAGCGGGAGAGCCCTCGAGCAACCCCGCAAAGCCGACCCCGATGTGTCCCGTGGGTGCGGCCACGACGTGCGCTGTTTCGCGCACGCGTTGCGTGGCCTCGACAAGTCCTGCGGGATCGAAGCGAGCCCCTTCCGGGCCAGGCGCCCACCCGTGTTCACCGAGCGTCGCGCTGCTGGAATGATTTTCACGTTCCGTGCGGTACATCGTTCGAGGCTTTCGTAATTTCAGAAACTACTGAAAAGAGTGAAACACGCGCGCGGTGCCACTGTCCACGGGGGACCGGCACTCGGGCAGCTACGGGCTCGGGCCGGGGCTGACAAGGCACCACCCCGCGTAAACTGCGCGAGGGTTCGGGGCTCACACGGAGGGGCAAAGGGTCGCCCCCACGGGTTTTTGCTTCATGGTGCGCGGGGTTCTTGTCCCAGGGGCGTTATGATCAAGCCATGAAGTGGCTAAAGAAGTGGGTCGCCGGTGAGCCTGACCGTGACGCAGCGTTACGGCGGGTCGAAGAGGGAGTGGCAGAGGCTGCCGCGGGCCGGTTCGAGTCAGCGTTGCGAGCCTATCGCCGCGCACAAGAGCTGGACCCGACCTGTGTGCTCGCCCACCTCAATGAGGGGCTGGCGCTTCAAGACCTGTACAACGCTCGTGCCGCGCAGTGGACGGAGCCGGTGCGGCTGTCATGGCGCGGCGACATCCGCGAGAGCATCGAGCGCGCCCTCGACCTCGATAACGACCTTATCGTTGGGTGGCGCGTGCTCGGCCATGTGGAGCGCCGGCGGGGCGACTACGTGGCCGCGCAGCGAGCGTTCGAGGCGCTCCTGTCCAGGCTGTCTGCCGAGGACGACCCTCCCCAGGACGTCCTGCGTGAAATCGCTCTCGTCAAGCCAAGGGCACAGCGGCAACGGGCGTTGCACGGGGCTTTCTCCACCAGCGCAAACCCCGAGGCGACCCACGACGAGATGCGCGAGGCGCTGACCCTGATCGAGCCGCTGCTACTGGACCCCGCCTCGCCCGATGAAATCTTGTTCACCGCGGGTGTGTTGGCCCGGCGGCTGAACGACCTCGAGGCTGCCGCCGACTATTGGGAGGCTTGCCTCGAACGTCTCCCTCACCACATCGGTGCTCATGGGGAGCTGGCGAACCTCTACCGGCAAAGAGGTGACCTTCAAGCTTCACTGCGCCATTGCCTCGAAGCCTACAGAGAAGACCCGTCGAACCCTGGACTGCTGTGTAACGTTGGAGTGTCCTATCTAGCCCTCGGTGACCTCGATGAGGCGCAAGAATACCTCCACATCGCCCAGCAACTGGCGCCCGCGGATGCCATTGTGCAAGACGCCTGCGCGGCCTTGGCCAGCGCTCGCGAGCGGATGCGAGCCACGAGCTGAGTTCGCTGCGCCCCCTGGAACCGGGCGCCCCACGAGTCTTCGCAGGTTGCGCGAAGATGAGGTGCGCTCTACTTGACCTCGCCTGGCTGTGCGCGAATGCTGCGTCAGCCAGCGCCGGGACGCCGGCCTGACGCCACTTCGCACGACGGGATGAGACGATGTTTCTTGCTGAGCACCCGAGGACCCATCACTGCAACCAATTGACGACGGAGGACCTCGGCAAAGAGGTCGTCTTGATGGGGTGGGTCAGCAGCCTGCGCGACCATGGTGGGCGCCGCTTCGTCGATCTGCGTGACCGTTGGGGATTGACGCAGGTGGTGTTCAAGCCAGAGACGGACGCGGCGCTGCACAAGCGCGCGCACGAGCTGCGTTCCGAGTGGTGCATCGGTATCGTCGGCGTAGTTGAAGACCGCGTGAGAAATGGCGGTTCACCGAACCCTCGGCTGCACACAGGTTCCATCGAGGTGAATGTCCTTCGGCTCGAGGTGTTCAGTCCTTCTGACGTGCCGCCGTTCCTCATTGAAGATGAGATCGACACCGGGGAGGAGAAGCGCCTCGCGCACCGCGTCCTCGACATGCGTCGTGGGCCCCTCCAACGGAACTTCAAACTTCGTCACGACGCTGCACAAGCTGCTCGTCGCTACCTGGACGACGAGGGGTTTCTGGAGATCGAGACACCGTACCTCGTCAAGTACACGCCGGGTGGTGCCCGTAACTTCCTCGTCCCCTCACGCTTGAACCCCGGCAGCTTTTACGCGTTGGCCGAGAGCCCACAGCTGTACAAGCAGATGTTCATGATGGCCGGTTTCGATCGTTATTTTCAGATCGCCCGGTGTTTTCGTGATGAGGACCTACGCGGCGATCGCCAGCCCGAGTTCACGCAAATCGATATCGAGATGTCATTCTGCACCGAGCAGGACGTCCAAACGCACACGGAGGGCCTCATCGCCGGCATCTTCCGGCGCGCCCTCGGTATCGAGCTGACCACGCCGTTTCCGCGCATGAGTTATGACGAGGCCATGCGTCGGTTTGGGTGCGATAAGCCCGACCTGCGCTTCGGTCTCGAGCACACCGAGCTTACAGGCCTTATCCGTGACCACGGCGGTGGTGGCGTGCCACTCTTCACGCAGACCCTTGAGGCCAGTGGCATCGTCAAAGCGATGCGCGTGCCCGCGGAATATCCCCTGTCTCGCACCGAAACCGACAAGCTCGAGGGGCTCGTCAAAGGAATGGGCGGGAAGGGACTCGGGCGAGCGAAGGTCGCGGAAGGGGGCGCCGCTTGGACGCAATCTCCCTTCGCCAAGGACATCGCTCCCGAACTGCTGCGCGCCATCAATGAGGCAACGGGCGCTCAAGACGGCGATTTGCTGCTCTTCCAGTTCGGCAAGCCAAAAACGGTGCACACCGTGCTGAGCGGGTTGCGTTTGCACCTCGCTGAGCGCTTCGAACTGACCAAGAACCTGAGCGGTCACGACGCCTGGAAGCTCCTTTGGGTCACAGATTTCCCTCTCTTCGAGTACGCAGAAGACGATGACGCCTGGGTCGCGGCGCACCATCCCTTCACATCTCCTCAGCAAGGGCACGAAGACTTGCTGACCAGCGACCCCGGTCAGTGCAGGGCGCGAGCCTATGACCTCGTCATCAACGGCGTTGAGGCAGCGGGTGGCTCGATCCGTATCTACGACAGCACGGTGCAAGCGAAGGTCTTCGACGCCCTCGGCATCAGCGAGGAGCAAAAACAGGCCAAGTTCGGCTTCCTCCTCGAGGCGCTGAAGTATGGCGCTCCGCCCCATGGCGGAATCGCGGTGGGCTTCGACCGACTGTGCATGTTGCTATGCGGCGCCACCTCCTTGCGTGACGTCATCGCTTACCCGAAGACCCAACGAGGCACCGATCTTTTGACCGGAGCGCCGGTAGAGGTCGATGACAAGCAGCTTCAGGAGCTGTGGATCCGCACGGTGAAGCCCAAGGCAGAGCAGGCTGGTTGATGCGTGGTGGTGGTGGGGCTTTCGCGCAGCCTCACCTCCTCCGCTGCCCTGGACGTCGTGCGTACCGTGCAATCATGAAGGCGAGGAACCACGTCGTCGCCGCCGACGGCGCGAAGGGAGGCGTGCCGCACCCGCCCCCCGTGATGACGTAGCCTGACGGCCAGCCACTGGATTCCGTCTGTGGGAGACCGGGGGAGGGCGCGGGGTCTTCCCCATTCGCTTCTGCGTCTGTGTCGAATGCAGCGCCCCCATCGTCTTCGATTTCCGTCCCACCATCGGTCTCCGGCTCTACCGACGTGCATCCGCTTCGCGGTTCGGCGAGATCAGCGCTGCAAACGAGCGCGCACTGCGAGGGGGCTCCCGTGCAGGTGAAACCCTGCTCGACGGCACAGCGCTCGTCGCAGCCGTCGGAGGTGGCCAAGTTTCCGTCGTCACAGGTTTCTCCCCCTGTGACTTCCCCGTCGCCGCAGTGATCTGTCGGTTCTACACACACACTCGGCACACCGGCGCACAGATACCCCGGCTCTTGGGAGCAGGTCCCACTGCATCCGTCGCCGTCAACACCGTTGTCGTCATCACAGGTTTCGCCCGCGGCCGCGCTGATGTGCCCATCACCGCAGCGCGGGAATGAGCACGTGCTGCCTACGCAGCTCGAGGTGTCTACACCGCCGCTGTCACATTGCTCCCCTAAAGTCGTGTCGACCACGCCGTCGCCGCAGCCAACCGCGATGCACGACGCCGTACACGTGGGACTCTCCGCACCGTCGTCGCACTGTTCGGCCCCTGCGACGATGCCATTGCCGCAGCGCGAGGTGGTGCAGTTGGAGTCACAGCCATCTCCGTCGACGAGATTCCCATCGTCGCATTCCTCCCCCAGCGCTTGCACGGCATCCCCACAGCTGTCGTTGCATGACGTAGACACGCCGCCGCTGCAGGTATCGTTGCCTGTGCCTCCGTCGAGCTGGTCATCGCCGCTTCCGCCTTGCAGTACGTCTACGCCCTCGTCGCCGAAGAGCATGTCGTCGCCGGGACCACCGTTGAGAAAGTCGGCACCCTCCTCGCCGTAGAGCACGTCGTCGCCTTCGCCCCCAAACAATGTGTCGGAGCCAGGTCCCCCGTGGAGTTCGTCGGCCCCCCCTCCACCGAACACGAGGTCCGCGAAGAGGGTGCCGTAGATGGTGTCATCGGCTGCGGTGCCCAGGATGCACGCGGCTGCGTTGGGGGAGAGGTTCGGGTCCGTGCGAGCGTCGTAGGGAGAGCCACCTGGGGTGAGTTGGACAATCTGAGTATCTGAAAAGCCTGCATTGCGACAGTCGTCAACGGTCGCCTCGAGGGCAGCAGCTTCGGCCATGGCGTGAGACAACCGAAGGGCATCTGGTGGCATCTGACTCCCAGGACGAGGGTCTTCCGCGCAGGCGAGGAGGAGGCCGATGAGGCAAACCGTCGACAGTGCAAGGCCTGACCGCACCGGCACGCTTCGCGCTGTCTGTGCCGTGCCCCGTTTCATCGCGGCTCCTCTTCGTGACAACCCGTCTGCGGTGGTGACACGCTCGGCGTGGCACCTTCCCGCGTTGACCGAACGACTGCGCTACAACTCCTCTACACTGTACTCTGCCGGGACGAGAACATGACTCGCAATGAACACGATGTGATCATCTTAGGCGGAGGCGTCAACGGCGTCGGCATCGCCCGCGACGCTGCGTTGCGTGGTATGCGAGCCCTCCTCGTCGAGCGGAATGACCTCGCCAAGGGGGCATCGGGTGCGAATACAGGCATGATCCACGGTGGCATCCGCTACCTGCGCTACGACGTGAACACGACGAAGCTTGCCTGCACGGACTCTGGCTACATCCAAGCCATCGCGCCCCATCTCCTGTTTCGCATTCCGTTTCTCATGCCGGTGTTCGCTGGGGAATCAC
>JBMTAX010000132.1:0-7529 GCA_049429145.1 Myxococcota bacterium | reverse complement strand
GCCTCGCCCGCCACCTCGGTGAGGGGCACGGCGCGCGCGGCCGCCCTAGGTCCTTGGGGCCGCCCACGGGCGCGCGCAGACGCAGCCGCCCGGGGCGCCAACTCCTCGACGAACGAGTTCCAGCTCTGGCAGGACGGGCAGCGGCCGAGCCACTTCTTCTCGGCGTGGCCGCAGCTGTTGCAATGATACAAGGTCTGCGTTCGAGCCATGACACCCCTTCTGCCCGGCGCGACCTCGGCCTGATGCGCCTCAAGCACGGCGGAGCCTTCATACCCGTCGCGTCACGCGGGTCCCGACGGTCGCACCGTCGTCTCTCACCATCCGTGGGAACAGCCCGAGAGTTGCGCAGTGGCGCGCTTGATCTGGGCCAGGCCACGAATCATGCGACGTATGCCACGCAAAAACATGCGTCCCGCAGGAACGGAGAACCACGACGGTCGCGGACCAGTCGTCGACGCCGCACCCAAGGCCCAGCGTCGCACAGCGTCAGTGGTAGCGTCGCAGCTCAGTGGTGGTGACCGCCCGGGCCGTGGACGTGACCGTGGCGAATTTCTTCCTTCGAGGCATCACGCACTTCGGCGACGCGGATCTTGAAGGTCAGCTCTTTGCCAGCGAGCTCGTGGTTGAAGTCGAGGGTGACCTGCTTCGGGCCGACGGCAGAGATGCGGGCCGGCACGCTCGTACCGTCCGGCGACTGCGCCATAACCCGATCACCGACGGCAAAGTCGGAGTCGGGAGGAAACTGCGCTTTATCGACCTGATGCACCCGCGCAGCGTCGTACTCGCCGTACCCGTCTTGGGCCGACACCACGACGGTCTTCTCCGCACCCGCAGCGAGTCCCTCTAGTTCACGCTCGAGGCCGACGATGATGTTGTCGTGACCGTGCAGGTACCAGAGCGGATCACCTTTCTCGGAGGCGTCGACGACGATGCCGCCATCGATGGTAAGGATGTAGTCGAGGGCGGCGGCTTTGTTTTTCGAGATCTGCATGGTGTCCTCGGGTAGCGGGGAGTGGGTGGTAGGCGCAGCACCTGCCGCGGTCAAGCGAGGCGCGCCCCCATGAGTCACGTGGAAAACGAGAATGGAGCACGGGCGGATTGACCGTTCGCCGTGGGTGTACGACCGTTTAGGAGTGAGCGTGCTTTCTCGTCTACTCCTTGCCTTCTTCCTCGTCGCTGTGGGCGTCGCGTTTCCCGCATATGCGCTGTTCCAGCGCGGGGCGCCCTGGTCGTACCAGGACCGTGCGGGGGTATTGCTCTCTCGCGTGGGTGAGGTCGAACTCTATTCCCGCGTCGACGATGCTGTTTCTGGCGCGGCACTTGAGCCGGGCCGTTGGATCGCCGCTGGAGACGAGCTTCGAGTCGCGTCCTTCAGCCGCGCAGTGGTGCGCACCCCCGTCGCGGAATACGAACTCATCGACGGAACTCGTGGAGAGTTCCTCGGGGGGGGGCACCTGGCTCTCGCGCGCGGTCTTGCCCTCATCACGGTAGCCCCCGACGCCACGGCCACGCTGCGTGGCCCCGGTGGTGACCTGGAGCTACAGCGCGGCCACTACCGCGTCACGGCCAACGGAGACGGACTCCTCGCCGTACTCGTCGAGGAGGGTGCTGCGCGCGCCAGCGGCGTACAGGCCTCCCCTGGAGCCATGTTGGTGCTCCGCCGGGGACAAGAACCGGAGCTTGCCCCGAGGCCGACCAGGGTCCCGCTCAGAGCGTCTATTGACGTGACCCAGGGCACCCTCACGGGTACCACCAGCCGCGGCGCGCAGGTGTACGTCGATGGGAAGCTGCTGCATGCCGATGCGACGGGGGCGTTTACGGCGTCGCTGCCACCAGGCGATGAACCGGTCGTCGTGTTCGCGCGCGATTTGGGCGGAGAGGTAGAGCGCTCCTCTGTGGTGCGCCCCACCCGAAGCGCTGGGGTCAGGCCATGAAAAAGCGTATCTCCACGAGCCGAGGTTCACGCAAAGGCTTCGTGGCACAGGGCGCGTCCCGTTACGACCGCCACGATGTGTACTACCGACGCGCCAAGGAAGAGGGTTGGCTCGCCCGCTCGGTCTACAAGCTCGAGGAGCTCGACCGTGACTTCAAGCTGATCCGTCCGGGCGACAATGTCCTCGATCTTGGTTCTGCGCCGGGTTCATGGTTGCAGTTCGCAGAGCGCCGAGTGCACGAGCGCGGGGGCCTGCTTGTCGGCATTGATCTTCTACCCGTGCGGCTGTCTTTCGGTCCTCACGTGAAGGTGATCCAAGGCGACGTGTTCAAGGCCGAGTTGCACGAGCTCCTCCCGCCGGGCCTCGAGGTCGCCGAGGACGCACCGGCTCCCAGGCCCTTCGACGTCGTGATGTCCGATATGGCGCCGAACACCACAGGGATTCGCTCCGTCGACCAGGCACGCTCGATGGCACTCGCAGAGCGTGCTCTCGAGGTCGCGTTGCGCGTATTGCGCCCAGGCGGCCGCTACTGCGTCAAGGTGTTCGAAGGGGGCGACTTCGCGGCCTACCTCGACGCTCTGCGCGCAGGCTTTCGCACCGTGAAGGTTCGCCGCCCGAAGGGCGTCCGGGTTGGCAGCATCGAGACCTATGTCGTCGCCCTCGATCGCAAACGTGACGTCGAGGAGACGCCGTGAATGGCGCGGGCTTCGTGCTGCTCGTGGTTGGGGGACTGATGATGATGCGCGGCTCTATCTACCGTTGGTGGCCCGACGGAGCGATCGCTGAGAAACGACGCCGCAAGAACCTGCGCTATGGCATGACAACCGACATGACGGCATTTGGGGGGCGTTTACGTCGACTGGGCTACCTGGTCGCCCTCACAGGGGCGTGGCTCCTCGCGTGGCCGGCCTCTTATGCCGTACCCCCCGCCGCAACGCCCCCGGCCACGAGCGCGCTGCCATGACAAGGATTGTCGTCGCCATGGTCCTGCTGGCTTCCTCGGCTGGGGGCTGCGCGTATACGGTCACAGCACGAAGCGATCACGCTGGTGAACTCATTGTTGACGACAAGCCTCCACAGCGGGTGCGTGTCGGCGAAAACGACGTCGAGGTGCCTGTCACACTGTCCAACCCTACTTGGCAGCTGTTTGCCAGCGATGAAGCCATCGCCGCGGGGGCAGCGCCCTTGGCCGAGGGCGAGTTCCTGAGAAGCCGTCTCGCCCCGCTTCCCACGACGTCAATATGCACGGCCAGCGCTTGCTTCAGCCCCGTGTGCGCCGGTGCAGGGTTTTGCCTCGCGAACCCAGGGGCAGCCGTCGGATGTCTCGCCCCTGCAAACTCGAGTTTTCTGGTCTTCGGCTTGAACGCTCTCGTGACGAGCCTCGACAACCCGAGCTGGAGCACCCTGCCTGCTATGGCCGCGTGCACGATGTGTGGGCTCGCTCCTCTCGCGTTGCTTCCCTTCGTATTGCGCGTCCCCGACGAGTTGGAGCTCGAGCTCCCGCCGCTCGGCGAGCACAGCGGTTCCGCAGCCGCTGGCTCGCCCGTGGAGCAACCCTACTGATGACCCGCGCCGCGAACCTCACCTGGCCTCTCTTCGTGGGCACCCTCCTGGGCACGTCCTCCTGTGCTCCCGTCACAGGTCCGCTCGCTGCTGAAGTCGTGGTGCGCGCTGGCGATGCCTACGAGCTTGCCACCGTGCAGCTCGAGAGCGTCACCGATCTATTCGGTGGTGGCACGGAGCGTTTCGACGTCCGCGCAGGCGGAGGGTTCTATGCTGCACCGGCCACCGAGGGGGCGGAGCTCGATGGATTGGACGTAGAAGCTTTTTGGGCGTCCTCCCGCGCGCCCTACGGCGAGCTGCGCCCTGACCTCACCTTCGATGGGGAGCGATGGGTCGCCCGCGACTTCGACGGGCTCTACTACCTGACGGTGCTCTACAACCTCGAGCGCTCGTTTCTCCACCTCGAGACCCTGAGGGATCGCGATCCTTTCGTCCCTGGGTCACGCGTCGAGGTGTCGCTCTATGGCACGCCCTTGGCCACGAAGGCGCTCCCCATTCCGGTGGTGCTCGGAGACAACGCGGCGTACTCACCGGGCGCAGACCAGTTCCTCATCGTCCCTGTGATCAGCCAACGTGCAGGCGCGCCACCCTTTATGGACGAGGCGGTGGCCACCCATGAGCTTCACCACCGCGTGTTCTTCCACCGCGTGATGAGCCGCGACGACGTGTTTCCCCTCTACAAGCGCCTCATCTACGCGCAACTTTATCGGAACAGCGATGCGAGTGCCGACGACCCCAATGCCACGGCTCCTGTCGTCGAGGTGTACTCGCCCACAGAAGCCCGCAGCCTGCAGCTGCTGAAGGGATTCGACGAGGGACTGGCCGACGTCTTTGCGGTCAGCTTCACGGGCGACCCCGATTTGCTCGGGCGCGTGTTGCCAGAGGCAGCGGCGATGCGCCACCTCGAGGGAGAGTTCGCGCGTACAGGCACCTTTGCTGACCTCGAGGATGGCACCTTGTCTCGCCAGTTTGCTGCCGCTTGTCAGGTTGATGGGCAAGGCAACAACTTCGCGCGCCTCGGGGTAAACCACTACTGTGTGGGCACCCTGCTCGCGGCCTCCCTGTGGCAAGCATCGGGGCCGGACCCGCAGCGCTTCCGCGAGGAGCTCGTCCCCTCCATAGGCCCTGCCCTCGACGACATCGCTGCGGGCATGGTCGACCTGACCCCGGCCGGGCAGGCCCTGGTATTCTCCCTCGAGCTGGCGCTGGAGGCCCTCGCACGGCACGCACCAGCGCCCCTGCAAGAAGCCCTCTGCGCAGCCTTTGCGACGCGCTTCGGTCGGCTTCTCGACACCGGGAGTGTACCCACATGCGCGCCGTGAGCCTCTGCCTTCTCGGCTGGCTCTCCGCTATGGGCGCACAGGCGACCCCACGCTCCAGCGTCGAAGGCGGCCTCACGCTGGAGGCTGCCCCCGCCATCGACGCGGCGCGTAGTGAACTTCGCCCCCTCATGACCCTGCGCGGCGCGCGCTTGTGGACTGTCGGGGGCCACGCTTCCTCCTGGCTCGCGGGGGCAGATGTGCGCTTGCTGCTCGAGACAGGGCCACGCACCCGGGGCACCGCCTCTCTCTCGGGCAGCTCCTACGACGCCGCGCTCGAATCGCGAGGACTCCTCGGCCGGGTGTGGGGGGATGCGCCCCTGTCTTGCGTCACGTACGTGTTTGGCGGGCCCAACCTTGGAGCGCGCTTGGGTTGGTTGCAGGCGTTCGACACCCAGGCGCTGCGTGTGGCGGCGCTCTACGGAATGCGAGCGGGGCTCGGCACCGAGCTTCGTCTTGGGGCCATCACCGCCTCGAGCGAGTTCGGGGGCGGAGCGGGCGAGCGGGGTCTCGAGCTGGTCGCGAGCCTCTCGGTGGGCGTCGGCTTTTGAGCGTTTTCACGTTGACGCCGGAGTTTTCTGGGGGCAGATTGCGCGCGTCAGGCCTAGGTAGCTCAGTTGGTAGAGCAGGGGACTGAAAATCCCCGTGTCGGCGGTTCGATTCCGTCCCTAGGCACCACAAAGGGCCCCTTCGGGGCCCTTTGTTTTTGGGTACGTCAGAGGCCCCATTGCCCTCCCAATTCCGGCGTGGGACGCGACGCCCCAGAGCCGGAGGAGAGGGCCATGGAGCTGGCGTGGTGGCGCACGGGCAGTGGGTGGGCGGTTGTCCTCGGAGTGGGGTTCCTTCTGCCCCTTTTTGCCTGTGATACAGGCAACGGCTATCTCATCTACCGCGTCGATGCCGGGGTGGTGGTCATCGAGGACGACGATAGCGACGAGCCACTGCTCGAGAGCGAAGAAGAGGTAGACGCGGGCCCTGCGTGTCCGTCAGGCCGTACGCGCTGTCTCGACGAAGGTCGTGCGCTCGAGACCTGCGGTGACGACGACGAAGCCGTGATCACGAACTGCGAGCCCTTCGGCTGCGAAGACGGCGTCGAGCCCAAGGTCTGCCGTGAGTGCGACCCGGCGCGTGTACGCCAGTGCACGGGCAACACCGCGCTCATCTGCTCGGCGCTCGGCGACGTCATCGAGCGAGAGGAGTGCGGGGGCCTCGGCTGCAACGACGAGAGCGGGCGATGTAACCAATGCGCGCCCTCGAGCCTCGTGTGCGACGGGCAAGACCTCAGTACGTGCGATGCCCAAGGCACCATCGGCGAACCCGTGGAAACCTGTGAATTTGGCTGTCAGCCAGCGAGCGACGTCGGTGACAACGCGCGATGCCGGAGTTGCCAGCCCGGCTCTTCCTTCTGCCGAGAAGATGCTCTCGTCTCATGCGACGCCGACGGCGAGCCCAATGAAGGTGTTCCCTGTGTCTTCGGCTGCAGTGACGCGGTGGCGCCACCAGCTTGCCAACAATGCGACCCCGAGGCGCCGAGGCAGTGTCTCGACGGCGTGGCGGTGCTGTGCTCCCCCCAGGGTTTCATCGTCGAGGAGCAAGACTGTGGTGCGCCTGGATGCGCAGCCGAAACAGGGGAGTGCCGCGCGTGCATCCCCGACAGCGTGGTCTGTGACGACGACGCAAGCGTCACCTGCTCGGCTGAGGGCGACCAGGAGACCCGCACCGCCTGCGCCTTCGGATGTCATCCAAGCCGCGGCACCTGCCACGCGTGCTGGCCTGACACCGAAGAGTGCCACGACGACGACTTCGTGGTGTGCGACAGCGACGGCGAAGTGGTGAGCGCCGAGGACTGCACCGCGTTGAGCCCTGAAGAGGCGCTCTGCAATGTGGGAGCATGTACCGCGTCAGGTTGCCTCAAGGACCCCGCACCGAGGGAGAACTCTTTCTGCGGCAGCGAAGCCCTCTGCTGCGACGGGGCGTGTATCGCCTCAGACGACGAGAACTGTGGTGCCTGCGGCAATGTGTGCGAGGCGCCCCAAGCAGGGTGTGACCCAGTGAGCCGCTGCTTCCGCAACAGCTGCATCGACAAAGGGGTGATCGTCGTCAGTGAGCTGCAGATCAATCCCTCGTCGAGCGGGGACAATGACGAGTGGGTCGAGCTCTATAACCCGACCCACCAACACATCGACCTTGGGGGATGGATCTTGCGTGACAACGGCACTGATGCCCACGTCATCTCGACACTCCAGCCGGTGGTGGTACCCGCCATGGGGTATGCGGTCCTCACCCGCAGCAACGTCGAAGCGGCGGCCTGCGGCGTCGACGCGGTGTACACCTACGGCGACTTCCGCCTGGGGAATGATGGTGACGAGGTTATTCTCGGTGTGCCGAAGGGCGCCGGCACCGCGGAGGGGACCATCGGGTGCGAGGTAGACCGGGTTACCTTCTCCGCAAACTTCGACGTCACCGGCATGTCGAGAGCGCTCCGCCCCGAATTCTTGAACGCGACGGACAACGATAGTGCCGCCAGCTGGTGCACCTCCTCGGCCCCCTTGTCATGTGGGGACACGGGCACCCCGGGGGCGCCGAACGACTGCCCGTAGTGGGGCGTGGCGTAGCCAGGTTGGATCGATATTCGCGCTCGGCGCCTTCCGCCGGAGGTCTGTGGGTATGCCCCCGCCCCGTCGAGCAAAGCTCGATCGGGGCCCCCCACCCA
>JBMTAX010000131.1:0-7540 GCA_049429145.1 Myxococcota bacterium | reverse complement strand
CCGAGGACGCCGTCGTCGTCAACAATAACGCCGCGGCAGTACTCCTGACCTTGGCGGCCCACGCCGCCGGGCGAGAGGTGATTGTCTCCCGGGGGGAACTTGTCGAAATCGGCGGAGGATTTCGGGTGCCTGACGTCATGCGGATGTCGGGTGCCCGGCTCGTGGAGGTTGGCACCACCAACAAGACCCGCGCTGCCGACTATCGCGAGGCTCTCACTGCCGACACGGGCCTCCTCCTTAAGGTGCATCGCTCGAACTTCGCACAGGTCGGCTTCGTTGAGGATGCGTCTCTCGTCGCTCTTGCGGAGTTGGCCCGTGAGCGTGGTGTACCTCTGTTTTACGACGCTGGCTCCGGTGCGCTCGCCACGAATCGCCTGCATGGTGAGGTACCAGTCGAAAAGCTGCTCGACGACGGCGTCGACCTTGTCAGCTTCTCGGGCGATAAACTTCTCGGTGGACCGCAGGTCGGTATCATCGCGGGTCGAGCGGGGTGCATCGCGCCGCTGCGCAAACATCCACTGCTGCGTGCCCTTCGCCCTGACAAGCTGGTGCTGGCTGCCCTTATTGAAACGTTGCGGCTGTGGCGAGATGCCCCATCGAAGATCCCGGTGGTCCGCATGCTCGCCACGACGCCCGATGAACTGCATGCACGAGCCACGTCGATATGCAGCGCCTTGCAGGTTGCAAACAAGGGGATCAAAGCCCGTGTGGCAGCGACTAGTGCGAAGGTGGGTGGCGGGGCGTCACCGCTCTGCTCCGTGGAGAGCCGTGCTGTGGTGCTCGAGGGACGACCGCCAGAAGCTCTCGCTCGCACACTGCGCGACGGGCCAGTTCCCGTCGTGGGACGCATTGAGGATGATGAGGTCTGGCTCGATGTGATCGCCATCGATCCCCACGACGACCCACAGCTTATTCGTGCCGTCATGCACGCGTATGGGACCTTCCATGGGTGAGCGCTTTCAGCATCGCATCCTCGGTACCGCGGGGCACATCGATCACGGGAAGACCAGTTTGGTGCGGGGGCTCACGGGGGTCGACACCGATCGTCTCCCCGAGGAGAAACGACGAGGCATCACCATCGACCTCGGCTTCGCATCGTGGCCTCTTGATGATGACCTGCAGGTGAGTCTCGTCGACGTGCCAGGACATGAGCGCTTCGTGCGCACCATGGTCGCTGGTGCCAGCGGTATCGACGGCGTGCTGCTCGTCATCGCCGCCGATGAGGGGGTGATGCCACAGACCCGCGAGCACCTCACCATATGCCAGCTCCTCGGGGTACAGCGTGGTGTTGTCGTGCTGACACGTTGTGACCTCGTCGATGAGGCCATGTTGGAACTCGCGCGGGGCGAGGCTTTCTCGCTCATCGAGGGGACGTTTCTCGACGGCGCGCCGGTGCTTGCTACCTCCTCTCGTACGGGTATGGGGTTCGATGAAGTACGCGCCGCGGTGATTGCGATGTTACGCGCACTCACGCCGCGAGATGCCCGCGGGCCCGCGTTTCTCCCCGTCGATCGAGTGTTTTCGCGCCCTGGGTTCGGCACCGTTGTTACGGGCAGTTTACTTCTCGGCTCTCTACGCGCCGCCGAGGAGGTCGATGTGCTGCCGGGCCCCCGTGGTCGACCTCTGCGTGGCGTAAGCCTGCGGGGGATACACGCTCAAGGTCGCGAGGCTGCCGTTGTGTACGCCGGTGGGCGCGTTGCTGTGAACCTGCGGGGTGTCGAAACGGCTGACGTTCGGCGCGGCGACGTGCTTGTGACCACAAGGTCGAGGCTGCCGACGCGTCGGGTGCTCGTGGAGGCTTCGCTCCTCGAGGGAGCGCAAACCCTCAAGGAAGGACATGGGCTGACCTTGCACATCGGCACGCGCGCGGTGCTGGCCCGTGTCGCTCCTCTTGGGACAAAGCAACTCGTCGCTGGTGAGACAGGGTTGCTGAGCCTCTCCCTCGACGTGCCGGCTGTCGTCTATCCCGACCAGCGGTTCGTGCTGCGTGATGCGGGTGGTGCAGCGCTTGGTACCCTCGGGGGTGGGCGAATTCTCGATCCCCATGCCGATCGCGGCAAAGGGGCACACGGACGCGCGACGCTCCTTGCTCCTCGATTGCGCTCGTCGACCACCCCCGAGGAGAGGGCGATGGACCTAGTCGTCCATGCTGGCTCTCGCGGTGTGTCCGCGACCGAACTCGCGCTGCGCGTACCGATGCCTCAGGCGCTCGGTGCTTTCCTGCAGTCTCAGGTGGACAAGGCGCAGCTCATCAAGGTCACGGCTACAGAGCCACGCTACGTCTCGCCTCATGTCCTCGACGACGTCAGCGCACGGCTGCTTGAGCTTGTGGATGCCTTTCACCAAGAGCGACCCCTACTCGCTGGCATTCCCGCCGCAGAGCTGCTTACGCGAGTATCTACGCCTCTACGCCCCTTGGTCGCGCCCGCGCTCGCCGCGCTGCTGGCAGCCAAGCGGCTGGTGCAGCAGGGAGAACTCGTCCGCACTCCGACCCACAAAACATCCGTCGGCGACTCGCCGACTTTGCTGAGGCTCGAAGAGACCCTTGTAGACGCGAAGCTCTCGCCTCCGGGGGAGGAAGAAATGTGCGCTACTTTGGGTGTGAATCGCGCGGAGTGCCGAGACGCCCTGACCGAACTGAAACGTCGTGGGCGCGTCGCTCGGCTTGGCGATTTACATTTCCACACCTCAGCCCTCGGCGAACTGCGCAATCGAGTGGAAGCACATTTCACTTCCGCCACAGAACTGAATACTGCCGACTTCAAGGCCCTCGCGGGGGGGCTCAGCCGCAAATATGCGATTCCCTTGCTCGAGTGGCTCGACAGCCGTGGCGTCACCAAACGCCACGGCGACGTTCGGCGAAAAGGACGATGAATCGTTGGGACTATCCGACGGACTGCAAGACGAGCATTAGCTCTCCGCTGACGACACGGTCTCCAGTGTTGACGAGCACCTCTTGAACACGGCCGTGCATCGGCGCCCGGACCGTCGTCTCGAGCTTCATCGCCTCCATCGTGCACAGGGGTGCGCCCTCTTCGACCTCGTCGCCGACCCGCACGAGCATCGCGAGCACGCTCCCCGGCATGGGGGCGCCGACGTCACCGGGTACAACGGGGTCTGCAGTCCGCCGCTTCACTTGCTTTTCTCCCCCGGTGCGGTCGTCAATGAGCACTGCGCGAGGCTGACCGTTGAGAACGAAGTGTACTTGTCGGGTGTTGTCTTCTCGTAGCTCACTGACGGCAGTGCGCATCACTACGAGTGACTTACCGGGCTCGATGTCGATGAGCACCTCGCGACCCTCATCGAGTCCGTATAGGAACGTGTCGGTGTCGATTCCGATGACGTCGCCATGAGTCTTCCGAAACGCGAGGTAATCCTTGATGACTTGGGGGTACAGCGCGTAGCTGAGTTCGAGAGTGGCGTTCACCTGCCCAGGAACAATGCGTTCCAGTTCTGCTCGCTTGCTCTCAAAATCGTAGGGAGCAAGGGTCTCGGTAAAAGGACGGTCGGGCAAGGGCGCCGCGTTCTCACCGAGCACTCGCTGCCGCAGCGTTTCTGGAAAACCTTGGTCGGGCACTCCAATGGCGCCTTCAAAGAGTTCGATCACCGACCGCGGAAAATCGTATGCAACGTCGCTCGCCAGCAGGTCAGTCATGCTGAGTCCTTGTCGAACGAGCCAGAGCGCAAAGTCCCCAACGACTTTCGAGGATGGAGTGACCTTGATGATGTCTCCGAGGGCGAAGTTCACTTCTCGGTAGCGTTCACGAACGTCATTCCACTGATCGGCGAGGCCTACCGCGAGCGCCTGGGGCTTCAGATTTGAGTACTGCCCACCCGGTATTTCATGGCGATACACATCCGCCGTCGACGAGCGCAGCCCCGATTCGAAGGGAGCGTAGAGCGTGCGAACCGCCTCCCAATAATCGCTGAGCTCCTGCAGGGAGTTCAGGTCGAGCAGCGGGGCACGCTCGTGTCCCTGCAGGGAGGCTACGACCGCGTCAAGGCTCGGTTGACTCGTTAGTCCGCTCATCGACGCGATGGCGCCATCGATAACATCGACACCGGCTTCTACTGCATCGAGGAGCATCGCGACGCCAGCGCCGGCGGTGTCGTGAGTGTGCATATGCAGCGGAAGATCGACCTCCCGTTTCAGGGCACGCACGAGCTCCCCAGCCTGCCCGGGTCTCAAGAGCCCAGCCATGTCTTTGATCGCGATCATGTGGGCCCCCGCCTCGGCCGCGGCTGTGGCCTTCCGACGATAATAGTCGAGATTGTATTGCGACCTAGTCACGTCGTGGAGATCGCCCGTGAAGCAGATGGCGACCTCGGCCACCTTGCCTGCGGCCCGGACCTCATCGATGGACAGGCGCATGGCGTCGACGCTGTTGAAGCAGTCAAAGATGCGAAAGCCATCAATGCCCATCCTTGATGCTTCCTGGATGAAGCGACGCAGAACATTTGCAGGATAGTTTGTGTAACCGACCGCGTTAGAGCCACGGAGTAGCATCTGTAGGAGCATGTCTGGCATCTGTTCGCGGAGCATCGCGAGTCGTTGCCATGGGTCTTCTCGCAGAAAGCGGTATGCCACATCAAAGGTCGCACCACCCCAGCACTCGACGCTGAAGGCCCCAGGGAGCCGGTCCTCGGTGGCGCCCGCAATGCGCACCATGTCGTGGGTGCGCACTCGGGTGGCGAGCAGACTTTGGTGGGCATCACGAAACGTCGTGTCAGTGACCAGCACGCGTCGTTCTTGGCGTACGGCCTCCATCAGCGCCTCGGGACCTCGCTGGTCGAGGATGCTTTTGAATGGCGCCCGGGCCGGTGCGTCCAAGCGAGCTGGCAACTTGATGGGAACCACCGTGCTCGGCCGCTCAAGTCGACCCGCGATGCCTGGGGGGCCGTTCACCACGGTGTCCGCCAGCGCCGTTAGCACACGGGATGCTCGATTCTGACGACGCGGGAAGGTGAACAACTGAGGGGTACGCTCGACAAAACCGGTATCGACCCGACCTGCGATGAGGTCAGGGTGGGAGACAATATTGTCGAGGAATGCGAGGTTGGTGGCGACGCCGCGGACGCGAAACTCCTTCAGGGAGCGAGAGAGTTTGCGTGCGGCTTCTTCGTGGCTCAGCGCCCACGCAGAGACTTTCACGAGAAGCGAGTCATAGTAAGGCGTAACTTCTGCCCCAGCTCCCGCTATTCCCACGTCAAGACGGATGCCATTACCGGCTGCAGAGCGGTATGCGGTTACGTATCCGGTGTCGGGTGCGAAGCCTCGACCGGGATCTTCGGTTGTGAGCCGTGCTTGAATCGCCGCACCTCGACGAGAGATGTCACCCTGCAAAGGAAGGCCCGCTTCTCCGAGGAGCTTTCCCTCGGCGAGCCTTATCTGAGCCTGCACGATATCGATGCCGGTGATGAGTTCGGTGATCGTGTGCTCCACCTGAAGACGTGGATTCACCTCGATGAAATAGTGCTGCTCATCTTCGCCGACCAGGAACTCGACCGTCGCAGCGTTCGACAGCTTCGCTTGCTGTGCCACACGCAATGCATCGGCGTAGATCGTCTGACGTGTGTCGTCGGATAGTCCTACTGCGGGGGCGATTTCGACGACCTTCTGGTGACGACGCTGAACCGAGCAGTCGCGGTCAAAGAGGTGAACCACATTCCCATTGCGATCCCCGAGTACTTGCACTTCGATGTGACGCGGTCTCTCGACGAACTTCTCGACAAAGATCTCTCCTCGCCCAAATGCGCTGAGTGCTTCGCGCGTTGCGGCCTCAAACGCACCGTGGAGTTCGCCTTCGTTCGAGACCTTGCGCATGCCGCGCCCGCCGCCTCCGAATGCTGCCTTCAAAATGACCGGAAATCCCACACCTCGCGCAAAGTGCATTGCGTCCTCTGCAGACGCCACGGGTTCCTTGGTACCCGGAATGACCGGAACTTGTGCGGCCTGCGCGAGGGCGCGTGCGCTGACCTTGTCGCCGAGCGCTGCGATGGACTCGTGGGAGGGTCCGATGAAGACGATTCCTTCCTCTTCACAGCGACGAGCGAAGTCCGCATTCTCCGACAAAAAGCCATAGCCCGGATGAATGGCGTCTACCTGCCGACGCTTCGCCAGCTCGAGGATGGCTTCTCCGTCGAGATATGCCTTCAGGGGCTCGCCTCGGGTACCGATGAGCCATGCCTCATCTGCCTTGTAGCGATGTAACGCCAGCCGGTCTTCGTAGGAGTAAACCGCTACGGTTGCGAGCTCGAGTTCGGTGGCAGCCCTGAAGATTCGAATCGCGATTTCGCCACGATTTGCCACGAGTATCTTCTGAAACGCACGGCTCACCGTTCACCTCCCGGAGCACTTCATGTCTGGATGACGCCATGCGTCGCACATGTGGGAGCCCAACGCCACCGGGGCGATGATGTTCTGGGAAGGCTCTGACCCGGCAGGAAACCGCTTGTCCAGCTTAACGCTGCGCAGCATCTGCGGTCGTCATAGGGGCGGCTCGGTCATCTGCGGTTACGCTGAGGGGCGTCCCGCTGGCGTGCTCTCGCTGCAGGCGATGGATGACAGGGGCGCGCCAATCGATCCCTGTCTCCTCCGGGGTGCCGTCAAGGTGGCTGAGTTCATAGCCATCGCCGCCGCGGTACATGAAGTCGGTGACGACCACGCGATATACCGCCCTCTCATCGATTGGGCTCCCGTCACGCAGCTGCAACGCTACGACTTCTCGTCGACCACTGACCGTACGGTAACGGTAGTTCACCCCTCCTGCGAGGGATTCTGGGTGTTCCAGGAGCGCGCGCAGGTCTCGACCCCGCACCTCGAGCAGAAGCAGCGTGTTGTCGAAGGGGAGGGTGCTGTGGACATCGCGTACGCGAATCGGGCCCGCTTCCAGGTCCTGCCGAATGGCTCCCTGGTTGGTTAGGGCCACCTGGGCACGGGGTAGGGCCTCGAGCCAGCTATCGACGACGTATTGTCCGACGGCGTGATCACGCCGCGTGATCTTCGTCGTAGTCACAGCGAGGGTTTGTCCCCCGAGGGCATCCGCCTGCAGTCCCGCGGCAGAGACCAACTCCGCTAGTTTGCCGACGAGCCCTTGCTCCGTCTGTGTGGCCTCTGCCTCCGTCGCGGACTCCACGCGATGCACTTCCGCCCAGACCCCGGTGATAGCGCCCCCGTCGAGCTTGAGATGAACAGAGCAGTACCCCCTCAGGTAGGCGCCGCCGCTGCAGAACACGATGTCATCGAGCGGGTCTTCTGGCGTCTCTCCGTCGTCGACGACGAGTACGCTTTGGTGTGCGTGACCAACCCCGACGACGCGGACCCCCTCTCGACGGAGCAGGTCCTTCAAGGGGAGCAGGGCGCTCGGCTCGTCGTGGACGAGCACGGTGATGTGCTCCGCACCTGCAGCCCTCAAAAGAGGCAGTTCTCGCTCTAGGATCGGTCCGTAGTCGAGGAAAGTAAGTCCGGTGACATTGCGCGGGTCGGTGAGCTCGGGAGTTCGACGGTGGGCCAGACCGATGCCACCGAGCCGCATCGGGG
>JBMTAX010000130.1:0-7564 GCA_049429145.1 Myxococcota bacterium | reverse complement strand
CAGCCCGGCGTCGAGGAGGTCGAGGGCCTCCGCGCTTATCACGCCAGACTGCACCAAGATGCGTCGCAACGCCTCGAGGGGATCGCGCTCCTTGTCCCGCGCCAGTTCGTCCTCAGGCCGGTATTTCCGCTGATCGTCCGACGAGCTGTGCGGCAGGAGACGCACCACGTCAGCGACGAGGAGCGTCGGCCCCTCTCCTCGACGAGCTCGAGCGACCGCGCGTCGCAACACCGCGTAGCTCTCCTGGAAGTCACACCCGTCAAAGGTCTCGGTGTGAAGACCGTCGTAGCCACGTCCGAGGTTCGCGATGTTGCCACCGGAGGTCTGCTCTGCGACGGGGACGCTGATGGCGTAGCCGTTGTCCTCGACGAGGAACAACACGGGCGCCTTCACGCGGGTAGCCCAGTTCAACGCCTCGTGGAAATCGCCTTGGCTTGTGGTGCCATCCCCTGAGCTCACGATCGTGACCTCTAGGTCTTTGGCGCTTCCGTTGGCGCGCTTCTCGTAGTCGCGCACTGAAGCGAGGGCGCAGCCGACCGCTTGCAGGTATTGGGTTCCCGTCGGAGACGACTGGGTCGGGATGCGCAGCGCCTTGTGCCCGTAATGCTGGGGCATCTGGCGCCCCCCCGAGTTCGGGTCGTCGGCACGGGCCAAAAAGCTCAGGAGGATCTCTTTCGACGTCATCCCGAGGCCGAGACCCAGCGACTGCCCCCTGTAGTAGGGGAAGGCCCAGTCACGGCTGGCCTCGAGCGCGAAGGCTGCGGCCACCTGCACGGCCTCGTGTCCCATACACCCAATGTGAAAGAAGCCTTTGCCCTGCTTCAGCAACACGAGCATTTTGGCGTCGAGCAACCGCGACGTAGCCATGAGGCGGTAGCCCTCGAGCAGTCGCTCGGGGCTGAGTCCCTCTGGCAAGGCCGCGGGCGCCTCGAGGGGTGCCGACAGGTCTTGGGCGGTCGTAGCTGCGTGGGCTTCGGTCATGGCGAGCTCTCCGTCGACGAGGGACCCGCGCTGATAGCGCCCGTCGCCCCCTTTGTCACGACGGTTCGACCTCGCTGCTCAAGGATTTCGCGCCGAACTGGTCGTCGAGCATCGGCGCGCCGCAACGCGTCAGCGAGGCATCTGAGGACGAGGTCGGACGGCGATGGTACATCGCGCGATGCACACAAGCGTGCCGTCGTTGGCGACCTCCACGCTGTAGACATGGCTGCTCGTCCCTCGATGCAGCGGCCGCGCCGTAGCCCGCAAAGTGCCTTGGGTGACCTTGCGCAGGTGGTTCGCGTTTATCTCCATGCCGGCGACCTCCGCGTGCGCGAGGGCGCCGCTGACGGCCGCACACAGGGAAGCGGCGCTCTCGGCGAGCAACACGAAGAGCCCCCCGTGGACGATGCCCGCGTGCTGGAAGAGACGGTCGCTGACGTCGACAGCCACCACGGTCTCGGCGGCATCGACCCGCTCCATGCGAATCCCTAAGGTGCCGTGGATGGTCGTCGCATCCACGGCAGCGAGGTAGGCCACGAGTTCCTCTCGCGTCACCCTACGCCCAGTGCCCCGGCCGGCTGTCGTGCTCCCCGGAGAAGGCCGCCTCGATCAGGGCCTGCTGCTCGGCATCGTGCCGTCGCTTGGAACCTGTGGCCGGGCTCGCTGAGTTCCTGCGGCCGACGTAGTGGATATCGACACCGAGGTGGAGCATACGGGGCACGATGAAGTCCCAGGCGCCCATGTTTCGGGGCTCTTCCTGCACCCATACGATTCGCTCAGGAGCACGCCGCAAGAGCAGGTCGGCCACATCTTTGGCTGGGAACGGATAGAGTTGCTCGACGCGCACGAGGCAAACCTCGTCGAGACCACCCACGCCCTCCGCACGAGCCTTCTGCCGATAGCGCTCGAGGTCCCAGTAGACCTTGCCGCTGCACAGCACCACGCGACGCACCTTCCGCTCAGCGGGAATGGCGGGGTCGTCAAGCAGCACGCGGAAGCTACCCTCGGCGAGCTCGGTGACGGATGACGCCGCATCTTCGGCCCGGAGCAGGCTCTTATGGGTGAAGAGCACGAGCGGCTTCTTCGGCTGCTTCGCCTGACGACGAAGCAGGTGGAAGTGCTGTGCCGGCGTCGACGCGATACAGACACGCATGTTGTCCGCCGCGCAGAGCTGCAAAAAGCGCTCGAGCCGAGCCGAGCTGTGCTCCGGCCCCTGCCCGTCATAGCCGTGGGGCAGCATCAAAGAGACACGGCTCTTCTGCAGCCACTTCGACTCGCCAGCGCTGATGAATTGGTCGATCTGGATCTGTGCACCGTTGACGAAGTCGCCGAACTGCGCCTCCCACAGGACAAGGGAGTCAGGGTGTGTGACGGAATAGCCGTACTCGAAGCCGAGCACCGCCTCTTCGCTCAGCAGCGAGTCATAGATGCGGAAGCGGCTGGGGTGCCACTCTTCTTCGCCCTCGTCGCGGTTCTTCGCGAGGTAGTTCAGGGGGATGTAGGGCGTCCCGTCCTTCACATCGTACAGGATCGCGTGTCGATGTGCGAAGGTACCGCGCCCGACGTCCTGGCCTGACATGCGCACGGGAATCCCCTCGAGGAGGAGCGACCCGTAGGCCAGGTTCTCGGCCATGCCGAAGTCGACACCTGGACCGCCGGTCTCCCTGCCCGCAAAGACCATATCCCGCCGCCGATCGAGTACCTGCTTCTTCACCCGCGGGTGCAACTCGATGACGTCGGGGTCGTAGGTGATGCGGTCCGTGATGCGACGGAGGGTGTCGAGGGGCACCCGGGTGTCGGGCTCATCCTCGGCGTCGGGGTCGTATTCCCCCGGACGGTGGGGACCGCGTTCGGGTACCGCCTTCACGCCTCGCTCTTGGATGGCGCTGAAGGCCGCCTCGAGGCGATCGTTGACCTTGGCCTCGATGGCCGCGACCTCTTCCTCGGTGAGGTCACCGCGTCGGACGAGCAATGCCGCGTAACGGTCACGGGTAGGCTCGTGGTTGCGGATCGCGTCGTACAGGATGGGCTGGGTGAAGCTCGGCTCGTCGCCCTCGTTGTGCCCGTGTCGGCGATAGCAGACCATGTCGATGACGACGTCACGGTGGAAGCGCTGGCGATACTCGAACGCGATCTGGACCGCGCGGAGGCAAGCCTCAGGGTCGTCTCCGTTGACCCGGAACACGGGGCTCATCACCGCCCGCGCCACGTCGGAGGCGTTCGGAGCGGTGCGCGCGCGCTCGGGACCAGTGGTGTAGCCGATCTGGTTGTTGATGATGATGTGGATGGTGCCACCGACGCGGTACCCTTGCAGGTTCGACATCTGCAGCGTCTCGTAGACCACGCCCTGCCCCGCGAAAGCGGCATCGCCGTGCAGCAAGACGGGAATGATCTTCTCGCGCTGCCGGTCGCCGCTCATGTCTTGGCGGGCGCGGCACTGGCCGATGACGACAGGGTTCACCGCCTCGAGGTGCGAGGGGTTACAGGCGAGTTCCACGCGGAGCATACGCTCTTCGATGCTCCCACCGTCGCTGGTCTCGCCGCGCCAATGGTACGAGCCGCGTGCACCGAGATGGTATTTGACGTCGCCAGAGCCCTGGAAGGTCTGGGGATCGACGTCCTCAAACTCCGCGAAGATGGCCTCGTAGCTCTTGCCCATGATGTTCGCGAGCACGTTGAGACGCCCGCGATGGGCCATACCGATGACGAGGTCGGTAGCGCCTGCAGCAGCAGCCCGAGAGAGGCACTCGTCGAGCATGGCGATGACGCTCTCAGCGCCTTCCACCGAGAAGCGCTTGTGCCCCATGTAGCGCTTGTGCAGGAAGCGCTCGAACCCCTGGGCCTCTGACAGTTTGCGGAGGATGCGTCGCTTGTCCTCACGCGAGAGGGGAGCGGGCTCTTGCTCCACCCGGCGTTGAATCCACGCCTTTTCTTCAGGGTCGGGGATGTACATGTACTCGATGCCCATGCGACGGCAGTAGGTGTCGCGGAGGCGGTCGACGATGTCGCGAAACGATGCACTCGGACGCGGCAGCACGCCCAGCGTCGAGAACTCACGGTCGAGGTCCCAGATGGTGAGACCATAACTCCCGAGGTTGAGCTCGGGGTGCGCCCGTGGCTTGAGGTCGAGGGGGTCGACGTTGGCGAGGACGTGCCCCCGCACCCGGAAGGCATGGATCAGCTGACTGACCTTCATGGCGCGGTCGACGTCAGCGCCAGCCTTCGACCCCGAGATGGCCGCGCGGTCCACCTCAAGGCGATGGGGATGATGCGGGATGCCAAGGGCCTGGAAGAGCTCGTCGTAAAAACCGTGCTCCCCGTTGAGCAGCTCGTGGACACGCGCAAGGAAGCGACCCGACTCTGCGCCTTGGATCACGCGGTGATCGTAGGTGGACGTCATGGTCAGGACTTTCCCGATGCCAAGCGCCCTCAGGGTCTCTGGCGAGGTCGCCTCGTATTCGGCGGGGTAGCCGATGGCGCCCGTGGCGATGATGGTCCCCTGCCCCGGCATGAGGCGCGGGTTCGACGAGACAGTGCCGAGACCGCCGGGATTCGTAAGGGTCAGGGTGGTGCCCTCGAAGTCCTCAGGGCTGAGTTTGCCCCCGCGCGCCCTGTCGATGAGGTCATTGTACGCTTCGAGGAAGGTCTTGAAGTCGTACTGTTGCGCGCGCTTGAGGTTCGGCACGACGAGGGTGCGCGCGCCGTCACGACCCGGAAGATCAATGGCGAGGCCGAGGTTCACGTCGGCACGCACCAGCTTCACCGGCTTGCCGTTCTGCAGGGAGAAGCCGTTGTTCATCGCCGGCACCTCGTCGAGGGCACGCACGAGGGCCCAAGCGATGAAGTGCGTGAATGACGCGCGTGGGCGGGCATCGTCCGCGAGATGCCGGTTCACGACACGGCGGTTCTCCTCGAGAACCTTCATCGGGATCGTGCGCGTCGACGTCGCCGTGGGGAGCCCCAGCGATGCCTCCATGTTCTCCGCGATGCGCGCCGCGATGCCGAAGAGCGGTTGGATCTTGTCGCTTGCGGCGGGCTCGCCATAGGCGGCGCGAAGGACGTGAGCGTCGACGACGGGCGCAGGAGCTGCGGCGGCCGTCGCCACGAGCTGCGGGCGGACCTCAGTCGTCGGCACCTCGCGCAGTCGTGCCGCCGGCTCTGCCCGCGACACGGAAGCGGCAACGGCGCCCCGCTCCTCGAAATAGTCACGCCACTCGTCGGAGACGGATGCAGGGTCTTGCAACCACTGCGCGCGGAGCGCCTCGACGTAGCTCTGATTCAGACCGAAACCGCTGTGCGAGTTCGTCACAAAACACCTTACCGCAGAGATTCGCGGTGCTGAGACGCCTCCCGACCGCGAGAGGTGTCAACGTGACCGGGGAGCCCCGGTGACGCCCTATGTAGTGTCCTTGTGAAGATTTTCCAAACGGCCTTCACGAGGACGCAGCACGAATTTGCGTGCTCGCGATGACCAGATGGAGCGCGGTACGCCAGCGCAGGCGCTGCCCGCCAACAGGGCCTGCGCCAGGAGGGCGAGCGACGGCAGGTGCTTTAGGCTTCCTGCTTACCGATGATGCGACCGTAGATCTCTTCCTGCATCTCTTGCAGGTTCTGCAGCAGCCCGAGCATCGCGTGCTCCCGCGACAGCGATGCGCGCATGCGCTCCACCTGTTCGGCCCCGAGACCCCCGGGAGGTTCCCGTAGAAGCCCCATGAGCCGCTTCGCAGTGGCGGAGTGGGAACGCCCCAGCGCGGTCCGCACCATCATGTGATCGTGCCGCGGGCCAGTGGGCGTCGCGTAGGGGTTGGCCGCCGTGGGGACCGCCAACCGCAGCCCGTCGGAGGAGGTGGTGGGCGCGATGAACTCCAGCGGGCCGCGTTGCGCGATAGGCATCGACTCAGGGGGAGCCACCCGCTGGGTCTGCTGGATCTTGAGCTCTTCGACCGTCAGCCCGCCGTCGACAACCCGACCACCGGCAGGGGTCATCCAAGGGAACTGCCGGGCCTTTTTCGCGATCTCGCCTGCCATGGTTCTCTCCCGGGCGGCACGCGCCAGCCTCAAGCTCTATGAAGTGTATCGGATCTTGCCGCGGGAGGGTTGCGCAGAGCCACAAACTCGCGGGGAACGTACCCCACAGTAGGCCTGACGCGCCGATTGTCCCACGCCATGGCCGAAGACGCGTGAGGCCTATATGGCAACATGCTGATAATACTAGGTTTTCCCTTTTTCCTTCAGTTCGTACACGAAGTTCAAGATCTCCGCGACGGCCTCGTAGAGCTCCTCGGGGATCTCCTCGTCAACGTCCAGTTTGTGGAGGGCTTGTGCGAGAGGGACATTCCGCAAGATCGGCACTCCGGCGGCGCGGGCGATTTCTTTAATGGTTTCCGCATTCTTGCGCATGCCTTTGGCGACCACGACGGGCGCCCCCTGTTTGTCCTTGTCGTACTTGATGGCGACAGCGATGTGAGCGGGGTTAGTCACGACGGCATCCGCGTTTGCGACGTTCTGCTGGGAGCCATGCATGATGAGCTCCTCGGCGAGGGCCTTGCGTTCGGCCTTCATCTGAGGGTCGCCCTCCGACTGCTTGTACTCCTGCTTCACATCATATTTCGACATCATCATATCTTTTTTGAAGGTGTGCCGCTGCCAGAAGAAGTCAGCCGCGGCCAGCGCCAGGAACAGGGCCGCCACCCGCACAGAGATGTCGTAGATGATGCTGCCAGCGACCTGCACCGCGGCGAGCAGATCCATCCGGGCCGACCGAACCACATCGCCCGCGGAACTCTCGATTGCGTCGTAAACAACCCAACTTACCAGCAGAAACTTAAGCATCTGCTTTAGGCTCTCGACGAGTTTCTTCTTCGAGAACATTTGCTTGAAGCCAGATATCGGGTTCAGCTTCTTCACATCAGGTTTTACGGCATCTGCGCTCAGTAAGAACCCGACCTGCATATAGTTTCCGGCCACGGCAAAGATGAATGCCGCCCCGAGCGCTGGCAGGCTCGCCTGTAGGGTAAACCACAAGGACTCCTCGAGGACGAGCAGGACGGTCTCGTTGGAGGGCACCCTGACGCCAGCCTCGATGCTGCTAAAAATCAGCTGCATGAACTGGTCGGCGAGTTTACCCACGGTGAGCGCAAGGACTGCGAAGACCCCGATGAAGAGCAACGCCTGTATGGCGTCTTGGCTCTTGGCGACCTGGCCCTTGTCACGGGCTTGCTTCAGTTTCTGGGGAGTCGGCTCCTCGGTCTTCTCCCCGGTCCCACCATCGCTCATGGGTCTATGGTGCCTATGACTGCTGCCGTTTGGAAAGCGGGAAGGGGGCGGATCTGCACGCTGCGCCAAAGCAAGCCACGCAGGACTATAGGCCCCCGATAAGGTCCTCCGAAGGAGCGAGTAGTGACCATCCGACCACCGGCACCAGGGCCGCGCGTTCGTCAAGCGGCCCGCGAGGCAGCAGAGGGTCCTCGCGCGGACAAGACCAGTGACGACGCGCCATCGTCGAGCGTTTTCCCTGTCGCTGGCGGCGTCACGGCCGATGGGTTCGAAGGCGGAAGAAGCTCCGCCATCGCTCGGGGGCAAC